>DZDB01000108.1 GCA_022736605.1 Sideroxydans lithotrophicus | reverse complement strand
GGCTGTCTGATTCATGATGCTGCCCTTTGCTTTGGTAGATACCAAAGTATATGACAGCATATAACCCATTTCAAGCCTGGGACACGCCGGTTCAGCGCCACTCCTTCGGCAGGTAATAATCGCCATAACTGTCCGCATCCATCGGCACTTCGATTACCCCTTTCGACAAGGCTTCATGCTTGTAGCCGGTGATGCCCGGGAAGGCAATCACCAGCGCCACCATCACCAGCTGGATGATCACAAACGGGATTGCGCCGCGATAAATATCGCTGGTCTTGATACTTTTCGGTGCCACGCTGCGCAGGTAAAACAGCGCAAAACCGAACGGTGGGTGCATGAATGAGGTTTGCATGTTGATGCCGATCAGCACACCGAGCCAGACCAGGTCGATGCCGAGCTTTTGCGCCACCGGTGCCAGCAGCGGCACGATAATAAAGGCGATCTCGAAGAAATCCAGAAAGAACGCCAGCACAAAAATCAGCAGGTTGACGACAATGAGGAAGCCCAGCTCACCGCCCGGCAAGGCAGTCAGCAGGTGTTCCACCCACAGGTCACCGTTCATGCCGCGAAACACCAGGCTGAACACGGTCGAGCCGATCAGGATGAAAATCACGAAGCTGGACAGGCGCGTGGTCGAATCCATCGCCTGCCTGAGCAGATTCCAGCTCAGGCGACGCTTGAGCAGCGCCAGCACCAGGGCGCCGGTCGCACCCATCGCACCGCCCTCGGTCGGTGTCGCCCAGCCGAGGAAAATGGTACCCAGCACCAGAAAAATCAGCAGCAGCGGCGGCAGGATCGACACCCCGACTTTGGCCAGCAACGCGCGCCCGTGCAAGGTACGCGCTTCGACTGGCAGCGCGGGGGCGGCCGACGGCTTGACCAGCGACACCGCCAGCACGAACAGCACATACAAGCCCGTCAGCGTCAGGCTGGGGATCAGCGCACCTTTGTACAAATCCCCCACCGACACGCCCAATTGATCGGCCAGCACGATCAGCACCAGGCTCGGCGGGATGATCTGCGCCAGCGTGCCGGACGCCGCAATCACGCCGGTGGCGAGGCGGCTGTCGTAACCGTAACGCATCATGATGGGCAGCGAAATCAGCCCCATGGCGATGACCGATGCTGCCACCACGCCGGTGGTTGCCGCCAGCAGCGCGCCAACGAAAATCACCGCGTAGGCCAGCCCACCGCGAATGCCGCCGAACAGCTGGCCAATGGTTTCGAGCAAATCCTCGGCCATGCCGCTGCGTTCGAGGATCAGCCCCATGAAGGTAAAAAACGGAATTGCCAGCAGCGTCTGGTTGGCGACAATCCCGAGGATGCGCTCGGGTAGCGCCTGCATCAGCACCACGTCGAAATAGCCCTGCGAAATGCCGATCAGGCCGAACAGCAGGCCGTTGGCGGCGAGCGAAAACGCCACCGGATAGCCCAAAAGCAGAAACACGATCAGCCCGATAAACATCAATGGTGGCATGAGCTCCAGCATCACACCTCCTCCATCGGGGCTTCATTTTCGAGCACCAGCCTGCCGGTCAGTACACCAATACGCTTGATGATCTCGGCCACGCCCTGCAACGCCAGCAAAGCGAAACCGGCCGGGATCAGCAGTTTCACCGGCCAGCGCACCAGACCGCCGGAATCGGGCGACATTTCATGGCTGCTCCACGCCAGCATGAACATCGGCCAGGCGTACCAGATAATCAAACCGCAAAACGGCAGCAGAAAAAACACGCCGCCAAGCAGGTCAATCCAGGCGCGTCCCCGTGGTGACAGGCGCCCGTAAATCAGGTCAATACGCACATGGCCGTTGTGTTTGAGGGTGTAGCCGGATGCCAGCAAAAACAGCGCGCCGAACAGATACCACTGGATTTCCAGCCAGGCGTTGGAGCTCTCGCCGAAACCATATCGCACCCCCGCGTTGGCCGCAGAAATCAGTGTAGTGACGAGCACCAGCCACATGACGAGCCGTCCGACGCGCTCGTTCAACGCGTCTATCCAGCGTGCCAGGCTCAACAATCCCTGCATGAATCCCCCTTTAAACCGCGCCTGCTGCGTGCAGCAAGGCGGCTATTTTTTCCGCCACGATGCGATACCCGGCTGCGTTGGGGTGAATCGGGTCGGATTTTTTAGTGCTGTCGAACAGGACTTTTTTGAACGCCTCATCCTCATAAGGCACGTTGGCGGCGTTGGCGATTTCGGCATAAAACGCCGGTACACCACCGAACAGCTTGGGCGCCGGCACACCGATCAGCACCACAGCAATGCCGCGCTGCCGCGCCATCTGCACCATGCCACGCAGATTCGCCGCGATGCTGGCCGGCGCCAGCTTGTGCAACATGTCATTGCCACCGAGGCAAAGCAGTAGCAATTTGGGACGGGTTTTATCCAGTTCGCCCGGCAGCCGCGCCAATCCCGCCGCCGTTTCTTCGCCCGGCACCCCGGCACTGATCACATTACGCCCAATCAGCTGGCTCAATACCGCAGGATAGCTTTGCGCGGCATCGACACCGGTGCCGTAAGTCAGGCTGTCACCAAATGCCAGCACCACGTCGTCCTGCGCCAGATGCGGCAGGGGTGGCGGTGTGTGGCCACAGCCCGCCAGCGCCAGCAGGCACAGCCAGACCAGCGCAAGCGCAAATTTGCGCATCAATCCCCGGCGACGGTCATGCGCTCGATCAGGATCGAGCCGGTCTGTTTGGAACCGCGCGCTTCCACGTCGGTGCCGATGGCGATGATCTGCCGGAACATGTCCTGCAAATTGCCCGCGATGGTGATTTCTTCAACCGCATACTGGATCTCGCCGCCTTCGACCCAGAACCCGGCTGCGCCGCGTGAATAGTCGCCCGTGACCATATTGGTACCGTGGCCGAGCAGCTCGGTGACCAGCAGGCCAGTGCCCATTTTTTTCAGCAGCGCGGCGAAGTCCTCGCCGGTGCTGGAGACGATCAGGTTATGGTTGCCGCCCGCGTTGCCGGTTGACGGCATGCCGAGCTTGCGGCCACTGTAGCTGCCCAGGAAATAGCCTTGCAGCACCCCATCTCTGATCACATCGCGATCACGCGTGGCGACGCCTTCATTGTCAAACGGACTGCTCGCCAGGCCTTTGAGCAGATGCGGACGCTCGACGATATTCACCAGCGGGGCAAAAATCGGCTTGCCCAGGCTGTCAACTAAAAACGAGGATTTGCGGTACAGGCTGCCACCGCTGGCCGCCGACACGAAACTCGATATCAGCCCGGCGGCCAGTGGCGCTTCAAATAACACCGGCACCTGGCAGGTTTTCACCTGACGCGCGTCAAGACGACGCACAGTACGCTCACCAGCGCGGCGACCGACCGTTTCGGGCGACTCCATATCGATCGCATCACGCGCCGTGGTGTACCAGTAATCACGCTGCATGCCGCCGTCAGATTCGGCGATCACCGCGCAGCTGATGCCGTGGCGCGAGGTCGGATAACCGGCCAGAAAACCGAGGCTGTTGCCATACACAAACAGCGACTCCTGGGTATTCACGCTGCCCCCTTCGGAATTATTGATGCGGCTGTCCACCGCCAGCGCGGCGGCTTCGCACGCCTTCGCCTGTTCGATGGCCTGCTCCACCGTGCTGTCCCACGGGTGATACAGATCCAGCTCGGGTATCTCTCGCGCCAGCAGGGCTTCGTCCGGCAGCCCGGCAAAGCTGTCTTCAGCGGTATAGCGGGCAATGGTCAGCGCCTTGTCGACGGTATCCTGCAACGCCTGCGTGCCAAAGTCGGACGTCGATGCATGCCCCTTGCGCTGGCCGATGTAGACTGACACCGAAATACCCTTGTCGCGGTTGTATTCGATGGTCTCGACTTCGCCTTTACGCACCGTCACGCTTTGGCCGTAGCCTTGCGACGCTTCGGCTTCGCAACCGGTGGCCCCGTGCGCGCGGGCGTACGCCAGCATGTCGTGCACGCGGGCTTGCAGATCGTCTTTGGAATGGCTGAATCGTTCGGACACGGAGACTCCAGAATGGGAAAACAGGAAAAGCCGTTATCATAGCAACATTTACTTCAGGCAACGCGCTATGAACACTTCGCAAGAAGAAGACGAACTCGAACCGGTCAGTAAAAGCGAAATCAAGCGCCAGATGATCGCCCTGCAAAAGCTCGGCGAGGAACTGGTCGCCCTGCCCGACAGCAAGCTCGACAAGCTCGACCTGCCGGAAACCCTGCGCGACGCCATCAACGCCGCCAAGCGCATCACCGCGCACGGTGGCCTGCGCCGCCAATTGCAATACATCGGTCGCCTGATGCGCATCACCGACGCCGCACCGATCGCCGAGCAACTGTCGGCCTGGCGCGGCGACAACGCCGAAGTCAACGCCGTGTTTCACCGCATGGAACATCTGCGCACGCGGCTGATCGCCGACGACAACGCGCTGACCGAGTTCATCAGCGCCCACCCTGACGCCGACGCCCAGCAACTGCGCAACCTGATCCGCAACGCGCGCCGCGAAGCCGCTGCCAGCCAGCCGCCGAAAAGCAGCCGCGCACTGTTCAAGCTGATACGGGAAATTCTGTCGGACGACAGTCCCGGCATGCCCCGTAGCGACGATGACGCGGAAGACGAAACCAACGATTAGTGTACTGTTTCACCCCTGCCGGATGTACCGGCAGGGGGAGTGAACCAACACTCGCTTTGTGCAGTCAAGCTAACTCCACATTGCCTGAGAGGGTTACACGGTGTCAAAACTGAATCTGCTGGCTGCTGCACTGATTTTTTCCGCAACAAGTCTGGTCGCATTGCCCGCCAGCGCAGGCAACGACGACAGCTTTGCCCCCGGTGGCACGGCGGTTGACCAGCACACCCAGCAATTCAAGCATCTCAAGATCGTCATGGATCTAAAAGCCGCCAGCCCGGCCAGCGTGGGTTTTGCCGCCACGGTGGCGTCGCGCATCATGCAGCACCCCGGTGCCAAGCTTATCGTCATCGTGGAAGGTCCGGCGATTGGCGTTTTTGCCAAGAAAAACTACCTCGACCACCAAGGCATCGTCGATAACTGGGTGGCGCTGGTAAACCAGGGCGTGAAGGTCGAATATTGCGGCAATTCGGTCGCGGGCGCGGGCTTGAAACCGGCTGACATGGTCGGGCTGAACCGAAAAAATCCGGCGGTGGTCAACCCCGGCGCGTTCCCGACGCTGGGGCATTACGAATCGCTCGGCTACAGCCCGGTGGTCACCATGCTACTGGATAAATAAACCGTTTCAACGCAGCGTCACCAGCTCTTCAGCGCTGGTCGGGTGGATTGCCACGGTGGCATCAAAATCCGCCTTGGTCGCACCCATGCGGATCGCCACGGCAAACCCCTGCATCATTTCATCGACGCCGTCACCAATCAGGTGACAGCCGATGATTTTCTGCTCCGCACCCAGCACAATCAGACGCATGGCGGTTTTGGGTTTGCGCTGGGTAATGCCGTTGAACAGGGGCGTGAAACGGGTCTGATAGACCTTGATCGCATCGCCGTGACGCGCTCTGGCGTCGGATTCGGACAGACCAATGGTGGCAATCGGCGGATGACTGAACATCACCGTGGCAATCATTTCATAGTCCAGATGGCTGTCCGGCTTGCCCGCAAACAGCCGTTCGCTCAAACGCCGTCCGGCCGCAATCGCCACCGGCGTCAGCGCCAGCCGCCCGCACACGTCGCCGACCGCGTAAATGCCCGGCACGGCGGTATTTTGATAATCGTCCGTGCGCACATAACCGTCCTTGTCGGGCTCGATACCGGCCACCGGTAAATTGAGCGCAGCACCGTTCGGGGCGCGGCCGATGGCCCAGATAACGCAGTCAAATCCAGCGTTTTGCCGCCCGTCAGCGCTGTGCAGCGTCAGCGTGCCAGCCTCGCGCGTGAGCTTGACAATCTCGGTACGCGGCATGACGTCGATGCCGTCTTCCAGCATCGTTTCCATCAGCACTTCGCGCAGCATGCTGTCGAAACTGTCCAGAAAATGGCCTTTGCGCAGGATTAAAGCCACCTCACTGCCGAGCGCATTGAGCATGCACGCCAGTTCAACGGCGATGTAGCCGGCACCGATAATGGCAACGCGTTTGGGTTGCTGCGCCAGCTCGAAAAAACCATCCGAGGTGATCCCCAGCCCGGCACCGGGCACATCGGGCACGACGGGTTTGCCGCCGGTCGCAATGAGAATGTGCCGCGCGGAGTAGTGCACGCCGTCAACTGCCACGGTGTGGGCGTCGACAAACGCTGCCGCACCCCGGATCAGCTGCACCTGGTTGCCTTCAAGCGTCGCCTGATAACGGCCATTGAGCGTGTCTATATAAGCATCGCGCGCCTGTTTCAGCGTCGCCCAATTGAACACTGGCGCGTTGACGCTAAAGCCGTAATCGGCGGCAGCTTCAAACGCGTGCGCCAGCGAGGCTGCGTTCCACATGACTTTTTTTGGCACGCAACCACGATTGACGCAAGTGCCGCCGAGCCGATCACTTTCTACAATCGCACACTTTGCGCCGTGACTGGCCGCC
>DZDB01000107.1 GCA_022736605.1 Sideroxydans lithotrophicus | reverse complement strand
GATATGGATGATGCGCAGCTGGTCTGTACGCAACAGGCGGCTGCCGATCGATACGGACTGAAGGTTCATTTCAGCGACCATTTACGCAACGGTGAATCGGCGCCCGAACTGGCGGTTATCCCGGCTGGCTGGTTTGAGATGGGTTCCCCCCAGGATGAACCAGGCCACGATGCCAGCGAAGCACCGCAGCATTATGTCCAACTTACCCGCCCCTTTGCCATTGCACGCCATACCATTACTGCTGACGAATGGGCGCGCTTTACTGCGGCCACCGGCTGGCGTCAGGTGCGTGAACTGATTCAGGCAACTGGCCGCGAGCCGGTGGTGAATATTCGCATGGCCGATGTTTTGCAATTTATTCAGTGGCTCAATGTCGAAACCGGTCAGCTGTATCGTTTGCCGACTGAGGCGGAGTGGGAATATGCAGCGCGCGCGGGTACGCATACGCCGTTTCATTATGGGGATTATGCGAGCTGTCGCGACGTGCTGTTCAAGCCGATGTTCCCCTATCCGGAAAAAACCAAAAAGCGGCGCAGTTTTTTCCCTGAATGCGGGCCGATGATGTGGGCGTCCGAGGTGGGAACCAAACCGGCCAACTTATGGGGCTTGTATGACATGCATGGCAACGTCTGGGAGATGACCGCCAGCCCCTGGCACCCAGACCATCAGCAATCGCCGCGCGAAGGGCATCAATTGCCACCACGCACCGGTAAAGTCGAGCGCATGGTAGTCAAGGGCGGGTCGTGGTTCGATCCGGCATCGGCAGCGCGCAGCGCGGCGCGCCGTTCGCGCCTGCGTGATGAGCTCGACGTTAATCTTGGCTTCCGGGTGGTGCGGGAGATTTGAACGGATTGCGTTCGTTCAGTTCGCCGATGTAATGCGCCACGCCCAGCGCTTCACGTTCAAGAAAAGTTTCGACAGCTTGAGCAAAACGCGGGTGCGCCAGCCAATGTGCCGAGACGGTTTCAACCGGCAAAAAGCCGCGTGATAGTTTGTGTTCGCCCTGTGCGCCGCCCTCGAATAGTTGCAGCCCACGCGCGATACAAAATTCAATCGCCTGGTAATAGCAGGTTTCAAAATGCAGCGCAGGTGAATAGGTGATTGCACCCCAATAGCGGCCGTAGAGTGTGGTTTGGTCGTAAAAATTCAGTGCCGCCGCGATGTCCTGGCCGTCTTGTTCGGCGAGCACCAACAGGATATTTTCCGGTAACGCAGCGCCGATGCGCTGAAAAAAATCCAGGTTGAGATACGGCGTCGAGCGATGTTGACGGTAAGTGTTGGCGTAACAGGTATTAAAAAAAGCCCAATCCTCAGCGCGGATTTGCGTGCCTGTCAGTTGCCGAAAGCGCACGCCTGATTCTTTCACGCGACGGCGTTCCTGTTTGATTTTCTTGCGCTTGTCGTGGCTCATTTCCGACAGATAGTCATCAAAGTGGGCAAAACCCTGATTCACCCAGTGAAACTGAACGCCGCTACGCAGCATCAAGCCGGCATCGCTGAGCGCCTGTGTATCCGCATCCATCGGAAACAGGCAATGGAAAGATGACGCGCCAAGCTGTTTGGCGTGAGCGAGCGCAGCTTGCAGCAATGGCAGACGGTAACGGGGTTCGCTGACCAGCAGGCGTTGCCCGGTGACTGGGGTAAAAGGAATGGCTGACAGCAGCTTCGGATAATACTCGAGACCATTGCGCTGATACGCATCCGCCCAGGCCCAGTCGAATACGTATTCACCATACGAATGGCTTTTGACGTAGAGCGGCATGGCAGCCACCAGGCGCTGTGCTTGCCATAGCGTCAGGTGTTGCGGCAGCCAGCCACTGTCGTCGCAGACGGCGGCGCTGGTCTCCAGCGCGTGTAAAAATGCGTGCTGCAGGAAGGGTTGCGTACCGGCCAGCGCATCCCAGTCGTTCGGGCTGATTTCGTGCATGCCGGTCAAGATACGAAGTTGCGGTGCCTGTGGCGTGTTCATGGGTTTTCCGACACAATTCGTCTTTTGTTAAATAATTATTTCCAGCATGAATCTACACGAATATCAGGCCAAACAGTTATTGCGCGAATTCAGCATCATTACGCCGCGCGGCATTGTGGTGGAAGACCCTACCCATGCTGAATTGGCCGCAACGGGTTACTTGGGCGGCGAGGCTTGGGTCGTGAAGGCGCAAATTCACGCTGGCGGCCGGGGCAAGGCAGGCGGTG
Organism: Sideroxydans lithotrophicus; assembly: GCA_022736605.1. GTDB lineage: Bacteria > Pseudomonadota > Gammaproteobacteria > Burkholderiales > Sulfuriferulaceae > Sulfuriferula. The sequence goes on along the minus strand of DZDB01000107.1, from coordinate 4,338 downwards.
TCCGGCTGGTGAATTCGACAGAGGCACTGCAACACGCTGCGGCTGATTTGCTCAATACCGCGTTGATTACCTACCAAAACGCACCGGACGGCCAATGGGTGAGCAAGTTACTGGTCGAAGAAACCCTGCCGATTGCGCGTGAAATGTACCTGAGCCTGCTGGTAGACCGCGAGTCCGAGCGCGTGGCGGTGGTGGCATCGAGCGCGGGTGGCATGGAAATCGAGGAAGTTGCACGTACTCAACCAGACAAAATATTGCGTGAATTATGCGATCCCCTGCTGGGTTTGCAGGAATTTCAGTGCCGCAATCTGGCGTTTGGTTTGGGTCTCACTGGCTCCCATATCGGTGATCTCACGCGCATGCTGCGCGCACTATATAAGCTGTTCACCGACTCCGACCTGAGCTTGCTGGAAATCAATCCGCTGGTGATTACCACCGACGGGCGCATAGTGGCGCTGGACTGCAAAATGAGCGTCGACGACAACGCCGTCGGGCGGCAGAAAAAGCTCGCTGACATGCGCGACGACACGCAAGTGGATAACAAGGAAGTGGCCGCACAGGCCGCCGGGCTGAATTACATCGCGCTGGCAGGCAATATTGGCTGCATGGTCAACGGCGCCGGGCTGGCGATGGCAACCATGGACCTGATCAAGCTGCACGGTGGCGAACCGGCTAATTTCCTGGATGTGGGTGGGGGCGCCACGGCGGAAACGGTGGCCGAAGCGTTCAAGATCATTCTGTCCGATAACAAGGTGCGCGCCGTGCTGGTCAATATTTTCGGCGGCATCATGCGCTGCGACATCATCGCCGACGGCATTATCCAGGCAGTGAAAGACGTTGGCGTGCAAGTGCCGGTAATTGTGCGGCTGGAAGGCACCAACGTCGAACTCGGCAAACAGAAGCTGGCAGACAGTGGCCTTGCCATTATTACTGCCGACAATTTAACCGATGCCGCGCAGCGTGCTGTGACTGCGGTACAGGGTGCCTGACATGAGCATACTCATCAATAAAAATACCAAAGTCCTGTGCCAGGGGTTTACCGGCAAACAGGGTACGTTTCATTCTGAGCAGGCATTGGCTTATGGTACGCAAATGGTTGGTGGCGTGACGCCAGGCAAGGGTGGGCAGTCGCACCTCGGTCTGCCAGTATTCAACACCATGCGTGATGCAGTGTGCCAAACCAGTGCGAACGCCAGCGTGATTTACGTACCGGCCAGTTATGCTGCGGACTCCATCATGGAAGCCGCGGATGCGGGGATCGAGGTGATCGTCTGCATTACTGAGGGCATACCGGTCATGGACATGCTCAACGTCAAAGCGGCGTTGCGTGCCAACGGCGCCAAACTGATCGGTCCGAATTGCCCCGGCATCATCACCCCGGATGAATGCAAGATCGGCATCATGCCTGGATTCATTCACCGGCGTGGCAAGGTTGGTATCGTGTCACGCTCCGGTACCTTGACTTATGAGGCAGTGCATCAGACTACGCAATTGGGTTTGGGGCAGACGACCTGCGTCGGCATTGGCGGCGACCCGATCAAGGGGCTGGATTTCATCGATTGTCTGGCGCTGTTTCAGGCTGATACGGAAACCGAAGCAATTATTCTGGTGGGCGAAATCGGCGGTACGCGTGAAGAAGAAGCCGCTGACTATATCAAGCAGCATATTACCAAGCCAGTGGCCGGTTATATTGCCGGGCGCACCGCGCCAAGTGGCAAGCGCATGGGGCATGCGGGTGCGATTATTGCCGGTGGGAGCGGTACGGCGGAAGCTAAAATACGCGCGCTGCAGGCCGCAGGCGTGGAAGTTGCACAATCACCAGCCGATATGGGTGCCGCTGTGCAGCGTGCCATGCAGCGATGAAAATTGCGCTGGCGCAAATTAATTGCACGGTCGGTGATCTGGCCGGCAATGCGGCGAAAATTGCAAGGGCGGCGCGGGATGCGCGGGCGGCGGGGGCGGGCATACTGCTCACACCCGAGTTGGCGTTATCGGGTTATCCACCTGAAGATTTATTGTTGCGGGATGATTTTTACACCCAGATAAGTGCAGCGTTAAGCAGCTTGTTGACCGAGGCGCACGACATCACGCTGGTAGTGGGGCATCCGCGCAAGCAGGATGGACATCGCTATAACGCTGCATCGGTATTGCGTGATGGCAAAATCGAAGCTGTTTATCACAAGCAGCGCTTGCCAAACGATACGGTATTCGACGAGGAACGCTATTTCACCGCCGGTACGCACAGTTGCGTGTTTGAGCAGGACAACGTGCGCTACGGCATCAATATCTGCGCAGACGTGTGGGAATCGGGACCCGCATTCCACGCCGCGCAGGCGGGTGCAGAGGTGCTGCTGGTGCTGAACGCCTCGCCGTTTCATCTTAACAAGCAGATCGAACGTTATGAAGTGGTGCGTGAACGCATCGCCGAGAGCGGTTTGCCAGTGATTTATTGTAATCTGCTGGGCGGCCAGGATGAGCTGATATTCGACGGTGGGGCGTTTGCCATGAATGCAAACGGTGAACTGACGCATCAGTTTCCTGCATTTACCGAGGCTGTTTATCTGATTGATATGGCCGGCGTGTCGCCGGTTGATGGTGAATTGCTTGCCTTGCCAGGAATTGAAGCCAGTGCCTATGCGGCATTGACGCTGGGTGTTCGTGATTACATCGGCAAAAACGGCTTCCCTGGCGTATTGCTGGGCTTATCCGGCGGCATTGATTCAGCGCTTACGCTGGCAGTGGCGGTCGATGCACTGGGGGCTGAGCGCGTGCATGCGGTGATGATGCCGTCTGAATTTACTGCCGATATCAGCCTGATCGACGCGCGCGCCATGGCAACAAGCCTGGGCGTGCAGTACAGCGAATTGCCGATCAAGCCAGTATTTGAGGCGTTTCAGCTTGCGCTGGCGGACGAATTTCGCCAGTTGCCGTTTGATCTGGCTGAGGAAAACATACAGGCTCGGGTACGCGGTACGCTGTTGATGGCCTTGTCCAACAAGTTTGGCAAGCTGGTGCTGACCACCGGCAACAAATCGGAAATGGCGGTTGGCTATGCCACGCTCTACGGTGACATGGCGGGCGGCTTTGCCGTGCTGCGCGACGTGCCAAAAACACTGGTGTATCGATTGTCGAATTACCGCAATACGCTCGGCGCTGTAATTCCGCAGCGTGTCATCGAGCGTGCGCCTTCAGCCGAATTGCGTGCCGACCAGACCGATCAGGATTCGCTGCCGTCATACGATATTCTCGACGCCATCATCGAACGTTATGTCGAGCATGATCAAAGCGCGACTGAAATCATTGCGGCAGGCTACAATGAAGCTGAAGTGCAGCGCGTATTGCGCATGATAGATCGTAGCGAATACAAGCGCCGCCAGGCAGCCATCGGTGTGCGCATCACACCGCGCGGGTTTGGCAAAGACCGCCGTTATCCGATTACATCTGCTTTCAAGTCCGTTTAAATTTTGGAAATCACATGAAAAAAATAGAAGCCATTATCAAACCATTCAAGCTCGACGAAGTACGTGAGGCGTTGTCCGAAATCGGTGTCACCGGTTTGACCGTGACCGAAGTAAAAGGCTTTGGCCGTCAGAAAGGGCATACCGAGCTGTATCGTGGCGCGGAATATGTGGTGGATTTCTTGCCCAAGGTGAAGATCGAGATTGTGGTCGCGGATAGCCTGGTCGATCAGGCAGTTGAAACCATTATTACTGCTTCACGTACCGGAAAAATCGGCGACGGCAAGATTTTCGTCATGGATGTTGAACAGGTAGTGCGAATACGTACTGGCGAGACGGGCGAGACTGCGATTTGAGCCAGCAACTGACTTCAGAAAGCAATAAAAAACGGCCTCGCAGGCCGTTTTTTATTGCTTAATCAGCTGGCCTCAAAGCTGCCAGAATTTCCACCAGGGTTTGGACTTGTCAAAATTCCCGTCCACATATTTACTTTTCGGGAAGTTTTTCTGCAACACGCGCAAGGCGTCGTCGCGCAAATCCTTAATCCCCATCGCATCGTAGGATTTCACCAATACTGCAAGCGCCTGCTCGATTGCCGGCGCGTTGGGGTAGGTGGTGATAGCGTATTGCGCACGGTTGGCTGCCGCCACGTAGGCGCCACGTTTGTAGTAGTAACGGGCAACGTGCACTTCGTGTTCAGCCAGTGCATCTACCAGATATTTCATGCGTGCGAGCGCATCCGGCGTGTATTTGCTGTCGGGGAAGCGGGTGGTCAGTTCGCGGAATGCGTCGAATGATTCGGTGGCCGCCTTGGGGTCGCGCTCGCTCATGTCCTGGTCGCCCAGACGCGCCAGCAAGCCCTGATCTTCGCTAAAATTGG
>DZDB01000106.1 GCA_022736605.1 Sideroxydans lithotrophicus | reverse complement strand
TTGATTTGCCCGCTCCATGGGCGCCTAGCAAGCCGTAAATCTCGCCGTAGCCGATGCGTAGATCGAGGCTATCCAGCACCGTTACACCGTCAAACGCCTTATGCAGTCCGCGCACGCAAATCGCTGCCGTATTCATGCGTCCGGGCCATGCACATAGACAAACCCGCCATACATATACTGGGTTGCCTCAGCGCCAAGTATCAGCACCCGATCACCGAGCCGCAGCCGCCCGCTGTGGCGCAACTGGTGCAGCGCGACCCAGATTGCCGCACTGCCAAGGTTGCCCACCTGATGCGCATTGACATAAAACTGCGCTGGCGCGATACCGAACGCCGCCCCCAACAGCGCACCAATCCGGCCATTGACCTGATGCGGCAAAATCAGCTTAAACTCGCTCAACACATAGCCGGACGCCCGAACCGCTTCCAGTCCGGCAGCAAATAGCGCGCCGCCGCGCAGCTTGACGGCATGATAGTCATGGCTGAAATCCAGACAACTGCGCCCGGCCTGCAGCGCGGGATAATCCGAACCCCCATTCAGCATCGTAAAACCCGCGCCGTACTGACCTCCAAGATGGCCATAAAACGGTGCTTCCAGCCAGGCACCATCGCGCCCATCGTCCACACCCAGCACGATGGCACCGGCACCATCGCCCATCTGCATCAGATTCACCCACTGATCCGCCGCATCGGGCAACGCCAGCGGGTCAAAAAATACCGAACCCACTTCGCTGCCCACCAGCGCGACCGGTCGCGCATCCGGCTCATTGAGCAGCGCACGCGCCCATTGCAACGCATTGGCAAAACCGGTGCAGGCCTGACGCAATTCAGCACAGCATCCGGCAAACTCAATCTGCGCTGCAACCTCGGTGATATTGGGCGGGAGCGGGCGGGCAGGCGTGGCGGTATGGCCGATAAGATATTGCATATCAGACGGCTGACATCGCGCTTCACCGAGCGCCGCGCGCAGTGCAGCCGCCGCCAGATCCGGGTTGCGTGCGCCTTGCATGGGCGACTCCAGACGCGTTGCAAACGCGCGTGACAGATGCCGTGTTTCAATCCCGAGCCGACGCGTCAACGCCGCACCGCGCCGGGTATCCAGGCCGAAATTATCGGCCAGCCGGGCGAGCAGCTGAGGCGTGGTGATGGCTGCACCCGGCAGGGCGCAACCGGTTCCCAGCACACGATAACGGCGCGCCTGTTGTAGCGGCGTCATGCGGATGCACCGCCGATTTGACCGTGCCGGATAGTCGTTTTCCAGTGCCGCGTGACCACCGCCAAATCAACGCCCAAACCCGCAAACGCGTCTGCAGACGCAGCCAGCAACGCAGCAAAGCGCTGCTGCATCTCAGCACGCTCAACGGCGACTTGCGTCGGCATCACGCCCAGCGCAATAAAACACGCCCGCGTGATGCGCACATGCGTGGCCTCATCGAGCTGTATCCGGCGCAGCAGCAAGGTGATATCCCGAGCGCATGCCAGCCGTGCGTTTGGGCGCAGCATGGCAGACAGCACGCAACAGACCAGCGCATCCAGCGCCGCCAGGCGTACCAGCTGGCGCGCCGGTGCCGCACATCGAAGCGAGGCCAGAAAATGGGCCGCACGCTGCGCCGCCATGGTATCGGTTGGTACAGGCAAATGCGCGCGCAACCGATCAAGATAGGCCGCATGACGGATTTCATCCTGCGCTACGCGCTGGAGATCGGCCAGTAACGGTGGTGCCAACTGCTGCTGTAGCGCAACGGCCAGCCGCTCAAACACCGAAATGGCAGTTTCTTCGCCACAAATCAGCAACGGCAGTAAATCAGCCAGCGCCTGCTGTTCGGCTGGGCTCAAGCAACCACAATCCAGGGGCTCGGTTGCCGTCGGCGAGCGCACCGGGCGGCGCGCAGCCAGGCAGCGGCTGCGCCGGCTTCCCGACCTTGCCACCCCGACTGCTATCGAGCCGTCATCCTGACTCATGGTTCTGCCACGGGCGCAGCGGGGTTGAGGGACGGCCAGTTGCGATCGGCTACAGTGATATGACCGGGCACATCGCGCAACCATAATTTCTGCGCCACCCAGTTATTGTTCAGGTACAGCTTGTCGTCGACGATGCGCCAGCGCTGCGGATCGCCGCTGGCAAGTGCGTTATTGGCTGCCGCATAAGCGCAGTAACCGCCATACTGCGGCGCGTATTTTTCCGGCTGCGCGACGAACAGGTCGCGATGTGCCTGATTTTTGAACTGCCAGCGCTTGCCCAGATAATTCGTCTGGAACTGTGGCGTGCCTGGCGTGGGCTTGCCCAGCGTAAAATACGCCACGGCATCATGGCCTTGCAGCGCCAGTTCGGGCTCCGCCGCCTGCACGCTGGCACCCGCCAGCCAGCCCAGCACGGCCAGGATAAGCAAACCGTTTCTCGTCAGACGCATGATGCAGCCCTCCTGTTCATTGCGCGCCACACCAAATGACTGCGCAGATGTCTTAGGTCTGCCGACTGGGCTAAACCTGACACCGTCCGCGCGAACGCCGTCAGCATCAAGGTACAATCGCCCCATGATTGCCCAACCCACCGACTTTCGCCTGACCGCGCTGCCGCCGCTGGCGCTCTACATCCACATCCCGTGGTGCGTGAAAAAATGCCCGTACTGCGATTTCAACTCGCACACGGCACGCGAAGCCCTGCCCGAGGCACGCTATATCGAAGCGCTGACGCGTGACCTGGAAGCCGCGCTGCCGCTGATCTGGGGGCGCGGCATCCACAGCATTTTTTTTGGCGGCGGCACGCCCAGCCTGTTTTCCGGCGCCAGTATCGACGCCATTTTGACCACCGTGCGCAGCCTCACCAAGCTGGATTACTTCGCCGAAATCACGCTGGAGGCGAATCCGGGCACGGTCGAAGCCGCCAAGTTTGCCGAATTCAAGGACGCCGGCGTCAACCGTTTGTCACTCGGCATCCAGAGCTTCAACCCGCAGCATTTGCAGGCGCTCGGGCGCATCCACGACGACCGCGAGGCGCACCGGGCAGTGGAAATCGCCGCCGCGACCTTCGACAACTTCAACCTCGATCTGATGTACGCGCTGCCCGGCCAGACGCTGCAGCAGGCGCAGGCCGACCTCGACGCTGCACTGCAATACGTGCCGCCGCACCTGTCGTGCTACCACCTGACGCTGGAGCCGAACACGCCATTCCACGCCGCGCCACCGTCGTTACCGGACGACGACCTGTCGGCCGACATGCAGCAGATGATCGAAGCCCGGCTGGCGCAGGCGGGCTACCAGCATTACGAAACCTCGGCGTTCGCCCGGCCGCGCCGCCAGAGCCGCCACAATCTGAATTACTGGCAGTTCGGCGATTACCTCGGCATCGGCGCGGGCGCGCACAGCAAGCTGTCGTTTCACGACCGCATCCTGCGCCAGATGCGCCACAAACATCCGCGCGAGTACATGGAACACGCGTTGGCCGGTACGCCGGTGCAGACCGAACACATCATCAGCCGCGCCGAACTGCCGTTTGAATTCATGATGAACGCGTTGCGCCTGTGCGACGGCGTGCCAACCGCGCTGTTCAGTGAACGCACCGGGCTGCCGATTACCGCCGCGCAAGCCGCACTCGATGAAGCCGAACGGCGCGGCCTGCTGACGCGCGACCACCGGCACCTCGCGCCGACCGCCACCGGGCAGCGCTTTCTCAACGACCTGCTCGGACTGTTTTTGCCATGAAATCGACCGTCACGCCACTGCAAACGAGCCTGCTGGTCATCACGCTGGCGGTGCTGATCTGGTCCAGCATCCGCCCGCACGATTATTTCACCTGGCTGCTGGAGGTTTTGCCGGTGCTGATCGCCGTGCCGCTGCTGCTTGCCACGCGCTCGCGTTTCACTTTCACGCCGCTGGCCTACACACTGATTGCGCTGCATTGCGTGATATTGATGCTAGGCGGCCATTACACTTACGCCGAAATGCCGCTGTTCAACTGGCTGCGCGATACGTTTGAACTGGCGCGCAACCATTACGACCGGCTCGGCCATTTCGCGCAGGGCTTTGTGCCTGCCATCGTCGCGCGAGAAATCCTGCTGCGCACCACGCCGCTGCAGCCTGGCAAGCTGCTGTTTTTTCTGGTGGTGTCAGTGTGCCTTGCCATCAGCGCCGCGTATGAGCTGGTGGAATGGGGTGTGGCCATCGGCAGCGGCGACGATGCAGTGGCGTTTCTGGCCACCCAGGGCGACGTCTGGGATACGCAAAAAGACATGGCGCTGGCGCTCATCGGCAGCATCGTCGCGCAACTGCTGCTCTCACGCTGGCACGATCGCCAGTTACAATCGCTGCTTACCCGGCTACAGAAGGCTTAAATCATGTCCGATTCGCTCAAGCGCCCACGCACCATTGCGCCGCCGCCGCTGGTCTACGCCGCCGGTCTGGTGCTGTCCTGGTGGCTGGAACGGAAATTTCCGCTCGGCTTTACGCCCACCGCCCAGACCGACAGCGTGGGACGCGCACTGGTGGGTCTTGGCGTGGCATTGATGCTGTGGGCGGTGTGGGTGATCTGGCGGCATAAAACCACCGTCAATCCGTATGGTGGCGCATCGACGCTGGTGACGACCGGGCCGTTCGCGTTCTCGCGCAACCCGATCTATCTGGCCGACGTCGTGGTGTATGTCGGCATCATGCTGCTGCTCGGCAGTTTCTGGCCGCTGGTGTTCGCGCCGCTGGTGTGGGTGATCATGCGCTACGGCGTGATCCTGCACGAAGAAGCGCATCTGATGGCCAAATTCGGCAACGCCTATTCCGACTATTGCGCCAAAGTGCGGCGCTGGATTTAACCCGTTTATATTGAGACTGTCATGCGCAACTTGATCACCATTTCTGTTCTGCTGCTGGCGCTGTCAGCCTGCTCCAGGCCTGCAGAACAAACCGAACCGGCACGCCCGGCGCTGGTGTATGCCGTCATCGCCGGTAACGCAGCACAAATCGGCGTGTATGCGGGCGAAGTCCACGCGCGGCGCGAGGCGGATCTGGGCTTTCGCATCGGCGGCAAGGTGACGCAGCGGCTGGTCGAGCTGGGCAGCGTGGTCAAACCCGGCGAAGTGCTGGCGCGGCTCGACCCGCAGGACGCGCAACTGGCGGCAAGCCAGGCGCGCGCCGAACTGGCCGCTGCGCAGTCCGATGCCAGCAACGCCCGCATCGAACTGGAACGGGCGCAAAAACTGGTCGCGCAAAAATTCATCAGCCAGTCGGCGCTGGATACGCGCCGTAACGCCAGTCAGGCGGCGCAAGCCAAGCTCGACGCCACGCGCGCGCAGTTCGGCATCGCCGCCAACCAGTCACGCTACACCGCATTGACCGCCGACGCGGCGGGTGTGGTGACGCAGGTCAACGTCGAACCCGGCCAGGTGGTCAGCGCCGGGCAGCCCGTGCTGCGCGTGGCGTACGCGGGCGACAAGGAAATCCACGTACGCGTCGGCGAGGCACAAATCGGCCAGATTCAGCCCGGCACGCCGGTACAGATCAAACTATGGTCGGCGCCCGGTCAGCTATTTGCAGGCAAAGTGCGTGAAGTCGCCCCGGCGGCGGACGCCAGCCGCACCTATCTGATCAAGGTCGCACTGCAACAGGCGGATGACCGCATCAAACTTGGCATGAGCGCCAGTGTGGCGCTACCGGGTGCGGTCATGGCAAGCGCCGTCTTGCTGCCAGCGGGCGCGGTATTCCAGCACGGCGCGCAGACCGCAGTGTGGGTGGTCAACGCGCAGCAGCAAGTAAGCGCCGTGCCGGTGCAGATTGTGCAGTACCGCGAAGACGGCGTGCTGGCCAGCGGCGCGCTGCCGACGGGCAGCCGGGTGATCGCCGCCGGGGCGCACAAACTGCACGACGGCCAGACCATCGTACCGCAGCCATACACGCCGGGGAGCCGCATGTGAGCCGCTTCAACCTGTCGGAATGGGCGCTGGCACACCGCAATTTCGTGCTCTACGTGATGGTGCTGCTGACTGCGCTCGGGGTGATGGCGTACGGCAAGCTGGGGCAGTCGGAAGATCCACCGTTCACCTTCAAGGTGATGCTGGTGCAGGCCTACTGGCCCGGCGCCACAGCCAAACAGATGGAACAGCTGGTGGCCGACCGGCTCGAGAAAACCCTGCTCGAAACACCGCATATCGACACCGTGAAGAGCTTTTCACGCCCCGGCGAAACGCAGCTGTTCGTGACCGCGCAGGACGCCACGCCGAACCGTGACATGCCGGATTTTTTCTATCAGGTGCGCAAGCGCGTTGCCGACATCCAGCGCACCCTGCCGCAGGGCGTGCAGGGGCCGTATTTCAACGATGATTTCGGCGAAACCTACGGCAATGTGTTCGCGCTGACTGGCGATGGTTTCAGCATGGCGCAGCTGCGTGATGTGGCCGACGACATGCGCAAGGAACTGCTGCGTGTGCCGGGCGTGGCCAAGGTCGATGTGATCGGCGTGCAGGACGAAAAAATCTACATCGACCTGTCCAACCAGAAGCTCGCCAACCTCGGTTTCAACGCGCAGGACCTCATCAATGCGCTACAGCAATGGAACAGCGTCAACGCGGCAGGCAGCTTTGAAACCGCCAGC
>DZDB01000105.1 GCA_022736605.1 Sideroxydans lithotrophicus | reverse complement strand
ACCCTTTCCGTAGACCTCGGCAGCCGCAGCTATCCTATCCACATTGGCGCGGGATTGCTGCGCCAGCCCGCACTGATTTTGCCGCATCTGGCGCAGCCGCGCGTGGCGATTGTCACCAACACCACAGTGGCGCCGCTGTATCTGCAAACGCTCACGGATGGCCTGATGCTGAACGATGTCAGCGTGGTGCCGATTGTGCTGCCGGACGGCGAGCAGTACAAAACCTGGGAAACGCTCAACACCATTTTTGACGCGCTACTGACGCAGCGCTGCGAGCGCAAGACCACGCTGATTGCGCTGGGTGGCGGCGTCATCGGCGACCTGACCGGCTTTGCCGCAGCGAGTTATCTGCGCGGCGTGCCGTTCATCCAGATTCCCACCACGCTGCTGGCGCAGGTCGATTCATCGGTCGGCGGCAAGACCGGCATCAACCATCCGCTGGGCAAGAACATGGTCGGCGCATTTTATCAGCCGCAACTGGTGCTGGCCGATACCGATACGTTAAAAACCCTGCCACCGCGTGAGCTGTCAGCGGGGCTGGCGGAGGTGATCAAATACGGCCTGATTTACGATGCAGTATTCTTCGACTGGCTCGAAGCCAACATCGACGCACTGCGGGCGCTCGATCAAGCTGCGATTGCCTACGCCATTCAGCGTTCGTGCGAGATCAAGGCCGAGGTGGTGGCCAAGGACGAGCGCGAAGCCGGGCTGCGCGCGCTGCTCAATCTGGGTCACACTTTTGGTCATGCGATCGAATCCGGCATGGGTTATGGCAACTGGCTGCACGGCGAGGCGGTGGCGGCGGGTACGGTGCTGGCGGCGGATGTGTCGCGGCGCATGGGGCTGATGAGTGCGGCGCAGGTCGAACGCGTGCGGGCGCTCTATCAGCGTGCGGGTTTGCCGGATACGGCACCCGATCTGGGGGTAGGGGAATATATGCAACACATGGGGCTGGACAAGAAAGTTGAATCCGGACGCATCCGTTTTGTGTTGTTGCGCGGCATCGGTGAGGCGTTCGTCACTGCCGACGTGCCGCAAGGCGATTTAATGGCCGCACTGACGCATTATGTCGCGCCGCGCTGAGCTGGCGATTTACGCGGCGCACAGTACGCAGACGCGCGGGCGGCAACACGCCGAGCCGTCCGCCGCGCCGCGCAGTGAATTTCAGCGTGACCGCGACCGCATCGTGCATTCCAGCGCGTTCCGGCGGCTCGAATACAAGACCCAGGTGTTCGTCAATCACGAGGGCGATCTGTTTCGCACGCGCCTGACCCACAGCCTGGAAGTGGCGCAAATCGGCCGTACCATTGCGCGCATCCTGCATCTGAACGAAGACCTGGTCGAAGCCATCGCGCTGGCGCACGATCTCGGCCACACGCCATTTGGTCACGCCGGGCAGGATGCGCTCAATGCCTGTATGAAAACCCACGGCGGTTTCGAGCACAATCTGCAAAGCCTGCGCGTGGTCGACAGGCTGGAAGAGCGCTACGCCGAATTCGACGGTCTGAACCTGTGTTTTGAAACGCGTGAAGGCATCCTCAAGCACTGTGCCTTGCACAATGCCCGCCAGCTGGGGGACATCGGCGAACGCTTCATCCTCAAGCAGCAGCCCAGTCTGGAAGCGCAGGTCGCCAATCTGGCCGACGAAATTGCCTACAACAACCACGACGTCGACGACGGCCTGCGCTCCGGGCTGATCACCTTGGAACAATTGCAGAAAATCGGCCTGTTTGCGCGTCATCTGCATGCGGCTCAGGTGAAGTACCCGCAGCTCGCTGGCCGTCGTCTGATCAACGAAACGGTGCGGCGCATGATCAACACGCTGGTGCTGGATCTGGTCGAGCACAGTCAGGATGCGATTTCCGGCGCCGGTGTCGATAGTCTGAAAGCGGTGCGCAGTGCGCCGATGCTGATCGGCTTCAGCCCGGCGCTGGTCGCTGAAAATCACGAACTCAAGCAGTTCCTGCGCCAGCATTTGTACCGTCACTACCGGGTGGCGCGCATGAGCGCCAAGGCGGCCAAGGTGATTACTGACCTGTTTGGTGCGTTTTTAGCCGACCCCGGCTTGTTGCCCACCGAGCATCAGAAAAAAGCCCAGCATGACGCACCACGCGCCATTGCCGACTACATCGCCGGGATGACCGACCGCTACGCCATGCGCGAGTACCGGCGACTGTTTACGATAGAAGAAGTCAGCCTGTGAAACGGGTGGTCGGCCAATGTGCATTTGGCACCAGCGGGATGAGAGGATCGGGTCATGACAGCGCCAAATGAATTACTGGTCACGGCACGGCTGACTTTTTTACGCGCCTTTCTGGACGCGTTTGATCAGTTTTTGCCGCAAACGATAGAGCGCGCCTTTCAAAAGGCCGATGCCAGTCGCTCTTCAGTGGAACAGAGCCAGTATTTTGCCGTGTGGGGCGTATTGCGCGAGCGCCATGCTGAGCTGCGCCAGCGCTTGCATGAGAGCATGGACAAGTTGCTGAACCGAAGCCTGCAAACGGCATACAGCACATTTCGTCCGGCATTTTCCGGGTCGGCTGATGCAGGCGGTTTGTCACTGGTCGAGATTTCGGTATTTGAAGGCGAACTGCAACTGGTGGCGTTGACCGACCGTTTTCGCAACGAGGCGGCAGAGCAGTTGCGTGATCTGAATATCCGCATTGCCCTGCTGTTCGGGCAGGATGATATCAAGGAGCGCGAAGATCCGTTTCGGCCCTATCTGGTGTCGCGCTCACTGGCAGACGCCGCCGAAAACATGGGTTTGCCCGCCGAACTGGCGCAGGTATTGACGCAATTGCTGGCAACCAGCATGGCTGATGCAATCGACGGTGTTTATGCCGGTTTGAATGCGTTTTTAGCACAGAATGGCGTCGCCGCCGCGTTGCCGCTCAAAATCAGAAAATCATCGAATAAAACCGTTTCAATCACAACACCCGAGGCGGATGAAGAGGCGGTTGCTGCGCAGGCCGATCAGCCCACTGCCAGCCCGCCGTCGGGTGCCAATCAAGCGGCCAGCCCGATTGCTGCTGCCACCACTTCAAGGCAGCGCGTAGCGCATTTGTTGCAGGCCGTTCAGACGATGGCGGGTGGTGCCGCCGCTGGCCGATCCGATGCGGGTACTGATGCTGCGTACGATTTGGGCTACGACACCGGTGGCGTGGCAGGCACGCACGAACAGAAAGTCGATCAACTGCTGAACAGGGTAAAGCGCTACAGCGAGCGTGCGCCTGATTTTGCGGGTGGATCCGGATTCAATGGGGCGGGCGCGGCCGGGTTGCAGCTGTCGTCCGAAGCTCAATCCGGCAGCCAGGGCGTGTCGACAGCTCCGGCTGCGACTGGCTGGCTGGGCGGTGCGCACAAGGTGGTTCAAGTATTGCGCAGGGTGCTCGGGGCGGGTGCACCGTCCAGTGATACGTCAGGCGGTGCCGGTACCTACGTGCCGCCGGTTGCGCCGCGCGCAATGAGCGCTCAGCTGGCGCAATCGATCGATGTCTTGCTGCAACAGCACACGCCTGCCAGCGCCGACATGCTGGGCAATGATGGCGAATTGCGCAACCTGATACTGGAGCAACGTGCCAGCCTGGGTGAGCAGACCCGGCAAGTCGATGAACAGATGACCATAGACGTGGTCGCCATGCTGTTCGAATTTATTCTGCGTGACAATCAGGTGCCGTCTGAAGTACGCGCGCAGCTGGGCCGATTGCAGTTTCTGGTGCTGAAACTGGCGTTGCGTGACCCGACGCTGCTGACGCAAAAATGGCACCCGGTGCGGGTGCTGATCAACCGGATTGGTGCGATTTCAGTTGGGCTCAAGACGCTTGATCCAGACAGCGAACGGATGAGCGCCAAAATCTGCCAGATTGTGGAAACGCTGCTCAATGCAGCGGTGGATGATCTGGACACGTTCGCCAGCCTGTTCGCCCGCTTGCTCGACGATTTTGATGCGTTTGTGGCGACGGAATTGCGCAGCAAGGATGAAAAACTGAATCGTGCAGTCGAGGCGATTGAATCCGTGCCAGACCGCACGCTGCGGTTCACCCATATCTGGGCGCAAATGGCAGAGGTCTTGTCCGGGCTCACGCTGGATGACTATCTGCATGATTTTCTATCCACCACCTGGGTACTGGTCATCGAGCGCGCGGAAGCCACCCATGCTGCCCGCGCAGAGCGATTCCGCGCCCTGGTGCCCGATCTGATCTGGAGCATTGCACCGAAAGTGGATGAGTTTGACCGGCAGGAAATGTCGGTGATTCTACCCATCATGATCGGCAATTTGCGTGAGGGTCTGGCGTTGATCGCGTGGCCCAAGGCGGAAGAAAAAGCGTTACTGGGCTGGCTGTTTGACGCGCATAACCGGGCGCTGCGCTCGATCAATGCGGCGTTCCAGATTCCCACCCTGCCGTTGATGCATAGCACGTTTGAACGGCTGGTTAAAAACGTACCGGCCGCGCCGCAAACGACTGCAGATAATCATCAGATGGCTGCCGGGATTGTGTTGATGGAAGCGGCGGTCAGGCAACTCGATGCCGATGTCGAATCGTTTGAGCTGCATTTCGAGCCGGAACTGGCGTCAGTCGAAGCTACAGATGCCCCGGTAAACGTTGGCGCCACTGAAGCGGATGTGCCGGTTGCCGACAGCATTTCGGAACGTCTGCAAAGCGGCATTTTTATCGAAATAAACTTGGGTAAAGTGCCGAGCCGCGCGCGCTTGAGCTGGGTCAGCGCCGACGCCGCCAATCTGATTTTAATGCTCGATGAGCAGCGCACGCCGCTGCTGATGCGGGTGAGTGTGTTCCGCCGCCTGCTGGCGACGCAACGTGTGCGTTTCATCGAGGATCAGCCGCTGTTTGAGCGCGCGGTCGCCGCCTTGCTGGATTCGGCAGCGCGGCTGGACGCGGTTGAAACCACCTGAAACCTGCCACCGATTGAACCGTTGCGGCCAGCGCGGCACGGTTAACGTTGCTGTACCGCGCGCGCCACTACCCAGCATTGCACCTCGACGGCACCGGCTTTGAGCAAGGCTTCCGTCAGTGCCGCCAAGGTGCTGCCACTGGTCATCACATCATCCACAATCGCAACGCGTTTGCCTGCCACGCGGCGATCACAAACAAACGCGTCACGCAGGTTTTTGCGGCGCAGCTTGAGCGGCAGGCTGGCTTGCGGTGCCGTATCAATTATTCGGGTGGCGGCATTTGTCAGTAGCGGTACGCCGAGTTGCCGCGTCATGTGCCGGGCAATTTCATGCGCCTGGTTAAAGCCGCGCTGACGCAGCCGGTTGGGGTGCAATGGCATCGGCACCAGCAGATCCGGCAAAGGCTGTTCGGTCACGCGCGCGCACAGCGCATCCGCCAACAGGCTAACGACGCCGAGTTGATGGCCGTATTTGAGCGCCAGCACCAGTCGATCCAGCGGAAACTGGTAGGTAAACGCGGCCTCGGTGCGGCTGAAAGGCGGCGGGTGTTTAAGGCACTGGCCGCACAGCTGGTGGTCGGGTGTCGGCATCGCGCAGGTAGGGCAGACGCTGGCTGCGTGGTAGGGCAAATCGGTATGACAGGCTTTGCACAGCTTGGCACGGCCCGAATACGCGCCGCACAGCAGGCAATCCTGTGGCAGCAGGTGCTGTATAAAATTTGTGCAGATGTTCAGAACGGTGCTGGTCAAAATTGACTATCGGGCTGGAATAAATGACAATTCCGCTACTATAACGTGCGGACATCCTTATGAAAGTGAAAAAGGTCATCACGGCAGCGCAGTCGCGTTTTGCTGCTCAATTATTCAGTATCGCCAGTATCGTTGCTGTCTTGATTGCGCCGCTCATGATGATCTGGATTGCCGCGTCCATTTTTGTTTATGCGTCCATTGCGCATCATCCCAATCCGATGACCGTGCAATACAACCGGTTTGCCGGTTATCGATTTTATGGCGCAGCGGGTGCAATGGTGATAATCGGTCCCGTGCTCTACACGTTTTTCGAAAATTGGCATGGATTGCTGGTCGTGTGGCTGATCATCGCCAGCATCGTGGTGCCATGGGGGCTATGGGCGATTTACAAAGCAAGCCGGGAGAACTGGCAGGACATGACCATCGAGGTAGATACCAATGAATGATATGACCCAACCCGGCAGCCCCTCAACCTGGCGCGTCGCCGATATTGAGGCGCTGTTTGCGCTGCCGTTCAGCGATTTGATGTACCAGGCGCAAACTGTGCACCGCGCGCATTTTGATCCAAACAGCGTGCAGCTCTCGACCTTGCTGTCGATCAAGACCGGCGGCTGCTCGGAGGATTGCGGCTACTGCCCACAGGCGGCGCGTTACGACACGGGTGTGGAAAATCAGGGCTTGCTGGAAATCAATGCCGTGCTCGACGCTGCGCGGGCTGCCAAGGCCGCTGGCGCAACGCGCTTCTGTATGGGCGCTGCCTGGCGCGGGCCGAAGCAGCGCGACCTCGACCCAGTGCTCGACATGGTGCGCGAAGTCAAGGCGCTGGGGCTGGAAACCTGCGCCACGCTGGGCATGCTGAAAGACGGCCAGGCCGAGCAGCTGAAAGAAGCCGGGCTCGACTACTACAACCACAACCTCGACACCGCGCCCGAGTTCTACGGCGACATCATCACCACGCGCCAGTATCAGGATCGACTCGACACGCTGGAAC
>DZDB01000104.1 GCA_022736605.1 Sideroxydans lithotrophicus | reverse complement strand
TTTTCAGCACCGTGGTCACGTCGCCGCTGCTGCGACGCTGGCTGCCGGGTATCGGCATTGCGGTGCCGTCACGCTCGGAGAAAATTGAGCGGTCGGCGCATGGAGAACATGGGTAAGCTAGCAAGCCTAACAAGGCGGAAGTCACGATTTCAAGAGTGGATTCATTCAGGCTGAATGAGTTTGCTGCGACGCGTAAAAGCGCGTTTCAGGGCGGGTGCGGGTTGTTGCGGCGAAATCAGTGCCTGGGCAAAACAGGCTTGATCTGCCAACGACAAGCGGATGATTTCAGCCTGCTCGATGGCACGTTGAGCGGCGTCCTGCACGGCAGCCACAATGAAATCGGTCATAGAGCGTCCCTGGAGTTCGGCAGCACGCTTGAGTTGAGCGTGTAAATCGCTACTGATGCGGGCTTCGAGCCGGGCTGTGGATGGTGTTGCAGACATGATGACGTCCTCCTGCCATAAAATATACGGCACACTGCCGTACAAAACAAGGCTGAATTAGTATTTTAATGTTTATGCTGAACATGCCGCACCAGCAACACCGGCAGCCGCAGCACAAAGCCGATAAACAGGCGCGTATGCATCCAGGTCAGCAGTACGTTGTCGCGCAGGTAGCGGAAGTGCGACACGCCGCCCTCCTCCGTGCTCAGATAGCGCACCGGCGCGGGCAGGTTGACCGGTTGCACACCGCGCCAGCACAAGCGCACCACGGCTTCGGGGTCGAAGTCGAAATGCCGCATCCAGGGCTGGCGGCGCATCACGGCGCGCAGGGGTGCAATCGGATACACCCGGAAGCCGAACAGTGAGTCACCGATACCGACCCACAGCGTTTCCAGATTGGCCCACCAGTTGGACACGCGGCGGCCTTTCACACGCAGGCTGGGTGCGCTGGTGTCGAATACCGGCACACCGAGGATCATGGCCGCTGGCGTGCGCGCCGATTCAGCCATGAAGGCCGGGATGCGTTCTGCCGGATGCTGGCCGTCTGAATCCATCGTCAGCGCGTGGGTGTAGCCGGCGGCAGCAGCAAGCTCAAGGCCATGCAGCACGGCGGCACCCTTGCCCTGATTCTGCGGCAGGTGAATCACGCGCAGGCCGCTGTCAGCGACAGCCATGGCCTGTAAACCGGCAGGCGTATCGTCGCTGCTGCCGTCGATCACGACCCACACTGGATTCCAGTATTGCCGCGCTGCGCGCACGGTTGCATAGACTTGTGCGCCGGGGTTGTAGCTGGGGATGAGGACGAGATGGGTGGTGGAAGGTGTCATGCGATTGCGTTGTCAAAGTGTGCCGGGTGGGCGAAACGCGGAAGACTTCACCAGTTCGTTGGCCAGATAATCATGCAGTTCGGTCATGAACTGCTGGGTATTTTGCGGCGGGTCGAAACGTTTCCCCAGACGCACCCGGTAAGTAATCGGCATCGGCGGCTTGCGGAACAGCGTCCACCCCTTGCTCAGATAGCGCGTGTCGGTTTCGATCAGTACGGTTTGCACCGGCACCTGCGCCTGTTGCGCGATCAGGCCGATGCTGCCTTTGAGCGCATTGACCGGATCGTGCGTGGTACGAGTGCCTTCGGGAAACAACAGCAGATGGCTGCCGTACTGAAAATCTTCGACCGCCAGATGCACCATGTTGCGCACTGGATCACTGCGAATATAGCGTGCCAGGCGTGCGCCTGCGCCGAGGAAAACATTGTTCATCAGATTGGCTTTGAGCACGCAGGCAACGTTGGGCAGGCGCGAAATGACCATCACGGCATCCAGCAGGCAGGGGTGGTTCGGCGCGATGATAAGGGGTGGCGCGTCGCGCAAGGTATCCAGTGCAGTGAGATCAAACCGGCAGCGGCGCGACAGGCTGAGGCTGCCAAGATAGGCGCGAAACGCCGCCATGATGACGCGGCGCCCGAGCGGACGCCCCCAGCGTTGCGGCAGCAGCGGGTAGAGTATGACCGCGATCAGGGTCCAGCCCAGGCACTGAATGCCGAGCCAGAACAGTCCCAGGTAGAGCACGGCGTAATCGTACGCATTGAGTAAATGGCGCATCATGCAAACGGCACGGTAAGGTTGGCCTCGATCTCGACCAGCAGGTCCTGACGGCATACGTCCGCCTGCAGAAACACCGCTGAATAGCCTGAGCCGATGCGTGCCTGCAACACGGCCTGTATGGTTTTCAAATCTGCTTCGTGGCGGATATACACCCGATAAAACAGCTGTGCGAGGGTAAACCGGACATGGGCTGATTCGTGATTGGCTGCGTTGATGATAGCTTCGATGTTGGTCATTGTTTCGTGCGTTTGCGCTGCCACATCTTGCGGGTGCAGCGTGGCATGGCCGACGATGCTCGCAGTCCCGGAAATAAACAGCATCACCTGCCGGTCCAGCTGAACCAGGCTGGCGCGTGAAAAAACCGGACTGCGCGGACCATAATCCGGTGGATAGTCGCAGGCACTCAACTGGCGCGGATTTTCAATCGCAACAGCGGGCGGGCGACCCGCGAGAAACGCTATGCTGAGTGGCCCCTCTGCCGTTCCCAGCGCGCAGGCTGCGGGTACATTGCCGGCAATGTCACGCCGGCTTGTCATAAAAGCGGCCTGACGCCCCAGATTGAACTGGCGATAACGTTCCAGATCATGGCTCCGGCTGTTGATCTGCGCCATGTAATTCCAGAAGCGATAGACATGCGGATAATCCAGCGCGTCCAATAGTGTGAATATCTGCTGATAAGCCTGCTCGGTGGTATGTTGCAGCGGACTGGATCCGGTGGGCGTAACGTGCTCGTTCAAGTGTATGACGCCAAACAGGACGCTGCCGTCGTAACGATAGTGAATATCGCCAGACTGGCCTTCCTGCAAAGTCTGATCCGTGTGCCAGGCTTCGCACAGTGCAGTCGGCATTGCCACAGGCGGTTTGCTTGCCGGTTGATAGTCGAGCACGCGCATGGGCACATCAATATGCGGCAAGGGGAAACCCGGAACGCTGCCTGATCCTGAAAAGCGCACCGCCCCTAGCAACTGCTTTTGCCAGTCGGCAGGTTGCAACAGATACGCTGCTTGCGACAGGTTGAGGCTGGTCAGCATGGTAAACCGATTACAATCAACGCGACGCTGGCGTTACATCATCCGCCGGACGAATATTCAGCTTGCGCATGCGCGCGGCATACAGCGTGCGGCGCAAATTGAACAGCGAGCCCAGGTAATAAATGGCCTTGAAGATTCTGACCGAGCCCCAGATCGGCGTCTTGCCAAACACGTCACCTGCCAATACCGAAAGCAGCGCTTCCTTGACCCGAAACACATTGCGCGGGCCCATGAACATTTCACGCATGGTGGGGTTGGTTACCCGATAAATGAACCAGGAAAATGCCTTGGGTCCGAAGCGCACGTTGTGGTCGAATTTTTTCAGCGCAGCGGCTGCCTGTGCAGGCTTGCGCAGGCAGATATCCACGGTCTCGGCACCCATGAATGCGCTTTGCATCGCCAGCATCACCCCGGACGAAAACACCGGATCAATGAAGGTGAACGCGTCACCCAGCAGCAGAAAATTATCGCCATGCGTGCGGTCACAGGCATATGCGAAATTGCCGGTCGCCTCGGCGGCCGACGCCATCCGGGCGAATTTCAGACGTTCCTGAAGGGGTGCGCAGAGTGCGATGGTCTCGTTTAAAAAAGCATCAAGCGGTTTTTTACCCCGCGTTTTCAGGTAATACGGCCAGGTCACGGCACCCACGCTGGTCGTGCCATCGCTCAGCGGAATGAACCAGAACCAGCCATGTTCAAACCAGAAAATGCTGATATCACCCTCATTTTTGCCTGGATTGCGCTGCGCACCAGAAAAATGTGCATAAATCGCGGTGCTGTTGTGCTTTTTATTGCGTTGCTTGGCTTTCAGGCGATTACCCAGAAACGTGTCGCGACCGGAGGCGTCGAGTACAAAACGGGCGTGCCATGATCCAATTTGGCCATCGTCGTGGCGGGCCTGCACCACCGCACCCTGCGCATCTGGCAAAAACGCCACATCCTGCACCTGGCAGCCCTCGATTACGGTTGCGTTCTTGGCTGCGGCATTGCGGATCAGAATTTCATCGAACTCGGCGCGGCGTACCTGGTACGACATCGGCATGGATTTATCCCAGGCATCGGCAAATTCGAAGCGTTGCTGATGCGCATGCCAGGGCGAGACAAATTCTGCACCCCATTTTTCCATGCCGATGGCTTTCACTGCATCGGCAACACCGAGTTTTGCCAGCAGTGGCAGATTGGCCGGCAGCAGCGATTCGCCGATATGAAAGCGCGGGTGATGGGCTTTTTCCAGCAGTGTGACCTGGTAGCCACGTTCGGCCAGCAGCGTGGCGGCGGTGGAACCCGCCGGGCCGCCACCGATGACCAGAACATCGCAGGAAATGGGGGTGACATCAGGTGCGGCCAGCGCAGTTTTCATCCGGAAAAGGTCAGTGTTTATCGACCTCCGGATTATATCGCAAGGCTGCGCGACTCACGCCGTCTGATTCGACCCGCGTCTGAAACGACGAAACAACAAACAATCCAGCGACAACTTGCCCAGCCCATGAACGACGAGCACGCCGAGCAACATGCCCCAGTAAATATGATCCTGCCGACCGACATCTGACAAATCGGGATAAGAAATAGCGGCAACAATATTGAACAGGAACAGCGCCAGTGCGGTGAAGCGTCCGCCCAGTCCGAGTACCAGCAGCACCGGCAAGGTCAATTCGGCAGCAGTACCCAGATAGGCGGCCAGCTCGGGTGGCAACAGCGGCACGGCGTATTCATATTCAAACAGCGTCAGCGTGCTTTGCCAGGACTGAATCTTGACCAGCCCGGAACTGAAAAATACGTTGGCCACGTATAGTCGGATGCCAAGGTCGACGAGTGGCGCGAGCCAGGCGAGCGAGAGATTGAGGGGGCGAAACACGCCCAAAATTTTATTCATGATGGATGCCTTGTTGTAGGGAATAGTTTGAAAAAGCCTGCTGGTTGAAGCATTCAAGCAATGCCTGGTTAAAGTCTTCTGGCCGCATGGCGTCAAGTATTTCGCCCAGGTTCAGTCCCTGCTGGCACAATTGCAGCAACTGGTATGCAGGCGCAGACAAACTGACCAGATGGATTTCTGTACCCTGGCGCTGAACCAGCAGCGGCGTGCCGCCGTCCACAAGCTGCACTTGCGCATCACCGGCATAATCCGGTTGATTGACTGCCCAGATGCGCTGAACCGGATAGGCAGAATGGAGCAGGCGACAGGCGGGGTGGCGCTGAAAACACAAGCGCGTCTGTTCGCTTGCCGATAATCCAGCCAGCGCCGCAGGCTGGAGCGGTGTGGCTTCTGCGGCATGGAAAACACAGTGCACGTGCCATTCCAGTTGCGCGACATCGGCCAGGTAGGGCAAGGCATCAAGCTGAGCGAGGTAGTCGGGGAAAGTCTCGCCATACAGTTGAATATCACCGCTGCATGAGGGCGTTTGCGCGATATAGCACGCCGCATGCTGGTGAAACCAGGCGTCGCCGGTCAGCGCTTGCACGACCGGATACACGGCGGCCAATGCGCCGAGATAATTGCTCAGTGTATTGTTCTGGTAAATGGCGATACGCGCCGCCACCGGCAGGCCATCTGCGCGTATATTCGCGTGACTGCCCTGCCCCACACCCATCAGTGCAGCGGCAAAATCAGCCTGCAATTCACGCAGCGCAGGCATGGTTCATCTCCCTGTCCAAAAAGCCTTGTGCTCGGGCGGCTTCTGCCAGCAGTGTGGCGAGCGGCGGAATATCGCTGTCCCATTCGATCAGGCTGGGCACTGCGCCGAGATGATTTAGCGCGAGTTGATACAGTGCCCATACTGCTTCGCATACCGGGCGGCTGTGCGTGTCGATCAGGCAATCGCCGCCCGCTTCAAATCCAGCCAGGTGGATTTCGCCCACGACGCCGGGCGGCATGGCGGTGATGAACGCCGCTGCATCACTGCCAAAATTGACCGCGTTGACGTAAAGATTATTGACGTCGAGCAGGATGCCGCAGCCGCTGCGCTGTGCCAGCTCAAGCAAAAAATCGGCTTCTGTTCTATCGGTATCGACAAACTGCAGATAACTGGAAATATTCTCCACCAACAGGCTGCGGCCGAGATAATCCTGCGCCTGCGACACATTGCGCACCATGACATCGAGCGCCTCGTCGGTATACGGCATCGGTAGCAGGTCGTTCAGATGCTGCCCGCCCACCCTGCCCCAGCACAAATGGTCGGACAGCAGCGCAGGCTGGTAGCGATTGACCAGGGTTTTGAGTTTGGCCAGATGCGCCGTATCCAGGCCATCCGCCGAACCCAGCGATAACCCGACACCGTGCAGCGACAGCGGATAATGTGCAGCCAGCTGTTCGAGATAACGATGCGGCTGGCCGCCCGCACCAAAGTAGTTTTCACTGTGGACTTCGAGAAAGCCGACGGGCGGCAGCTGCGCGAGCATGTCGCGGTAGTGTGGCGCGCGCAGGCCGATGCCGCAGCGGGTCTGAAATGAGGTCGTCATCATGATTTGAAGGATCTGGCAGGCCGAAGCCTGCCCGACAACTTCTTATTTGAGGACGACGCGACCGCCAGCGATTTTGTTGCACGTGCCAGTGGGCACATAGACCCAGTCACCGGCAACACGGTC
>DZDB01000103.1 GCA_022736605.1 Sideroxydans lithotrophicus | reverse complement strand
CCATCCACTCGCGCGTTTCCTGCGCGACAAAGGTGAAGAAATTGACCACCATTTCAGGCAGGCCGATGAAGTGCTGCTTGCGCAGGCGCTCATCCTGTGTGGCCACGCCGGTGGCGCAGTTGTTGAGGTGGCAGATACGCAGGTATTTGCAGCCCAGCGCGATCATCGGTGCAGTACCAAAACCAAATGATTCAGCACCAAGAATGGCTGCCTTGACCACGTCGTAGCCGGTTTTCAGGCCGCCGTCGGTCTGCACCCGTACCCGGCCGCGCAGGCCGTTGGCACGCAGTACCTGCTGCGCTTCGCTCAGGCCGAGCTCCCACGGCGTACCGGCGTATTTCACGCTGGTCAGGGGTGACGCGCCGGTACCGCCGTCATAGCCGGAAATGGTGATGAGATCGGCGTAGGCTTTGGCCACGCCTGCCGCCACGGTGCCGACGCCGGGTTCGGCCACCAGCTTGACCGATACCAGGGCTTGCGGGTTGACCTGCTTGAGGTCGAAAATCAGCTGTGCCAAATCTTCGATCGAATAAATATCGTGGTGTGGCGGCGGCGAAATCAGCGAAATACCGGGTTTGGCACAACGCAGTTTGGCGATCATTTCCGACACTTTGTGGCCGGGTAACTGGCCGCCTTCACCGGGTTTGGCGCCTTGTGCAATCTTGATCTGCAGGACTTCAGCGTTGACCAGGTAATGCGGCGTCACGCCGAAGCGGCCAGACGCGACCTGCTTGATCTTGGAGGTTTTCAGCGTGCCATAGCGCACCGGGTCTTCGCCGCCTTCGCCCGAGTTGGAGCGTCCGCCGATCCGGTTCATGCCCTGTGCCAGCGCTTCATGCGCTTCGGGCGACAGTGCGCCCAGCGACATGCCGGCGGAATCAAAGCGCTTGAGGATTTTTTCCACCGATTCGACTTCGTCGATCGGGATCGGCTGGACGTCTTCGCGCAGCCCCATCAAATCGCGCAGCATCGCCACCTGGCGACCGTTTACCAAGCCGGCGTAGTCACGGTATTTTTCGTAGTCGCCGGTTTTGACCGCGTTTTGCAGTTGCATCACCACGTCCGGGTTGTACGCATGAAACTCCTGGCCGAAGATAAACTTGAGCAGGCCACCCTGGCCAATCGTCCGCATCGCGTTGAACGCCAGCCGTGCAAGTTTTTTCTGGTCGTCTTCGAAGTCGGCAAAATTGGCGCCGGAGATGCGCGACACGGTGCCTTTCAGACACAGTGCGACGACTTCTTCGTGGATGCCGACGCCTTCGAACAGTTGCGCGCCGCGATAACTCGCGACGGTGGAAATGCCCATCTTGGACAGGACTTTCAGCAGCCCCTTGTCAATGCCTTTACGGTAATTGGCCAGGGCTTTTTCCGGTTTCATGGCAATCTCGCCGCTACGCACCATCTCCAGGATGTCCTGATACGCCAGATACGGGTACACCGCCGTTGCACCATACCCGATCAGGCTGGCGATCTGGTGTGGGTCACGCGCGGCACCGGTCTCGGCGACGATGTTGCAGTCGCAGCGCAGTCCGGCACCGATCAGCGCGTGGTGCACCGCGCCCACGGCAAACAGCGCATGGATCGGCAGCACGGTTTTACCAATCTTGCGATCCGACAGCACCAGCACGACGTTGCCTGCCTGTACTGCGGCGATGGCGTCAGCGGCGAGTTGTTCCAGCGCCGTCTTGAGGCTGATCTGTGCCGGGTCGTAACCCAGATTCAGCGTAGTGGTGCGATAGGCCGGATCGTCCAGCGTGGTCAGGTGGGTGAACGCATCGTGCGACAACACCGGCGAGGTGGATTCGAGCCGGTGTGCGTGCGCGGGCGTCTCCTCGAACAGATTGCGTTCTGGGCCGAAGCAGGTGTTGAGCGACATCACAATCGCTTCGCGGATCGGGTCGATCGGCGGGGTGGTGACTTGCGCAAACTGCTGGCGCAGGTAGTCGAACGGTGAACGCACCTGCTGGCTCAACACCGCCATCGGGGTGTCGTCGCCCATCGAACCAATTGCCTCGGCGCCGTCTTCCGCCAATACGCGCAGGATCTGGTCGCGCTCTTCGAAGCTGATGTTGAACAGCTTTTGGTACACCGACAGGCTGGGTGCATCCATCGCGGGACAGTTGGCGTCCTGCTCCATGCCGAGTGCCAGACGTTGCGCACCTTTTAACCACTCGCGGTAAGGGTGCGCGGCCTTGAGCTGGGCTTCGATGTCTTCCGGCAGCAGAATCTTGCCGGTTTCCAGGTCGGCGGCAATCATCTGGCCGGGCTTGATGCGGCCTTTTTGTACCACATCTTCAGGCGCGTAATTCCATACGCCAATTTCCGATGCAATGGTGAAGTGGCGGTCTTTTGTGACCACATAACGCGCCGGACGCAGGCCGTTGCGATCCAGCAGGCAGGCGCCGTAGCGACCGTCGGTCAGCACCACACCGGCCGGGCCGTCCCACGGCTCCATGTGCATTGAGTTGTATTCGTAGAACGCGCGCAGGTCAGCATCCATCGACGACACGTTTTGCCAGGCCGGCGGAATCAGCATGCGCAGACTGCGGAATAAGCCTGCGCCACCCATCACCAAACCTTCGAGCATGTTGTCCATGCTGTAGGAGTCAGAGCCGTTGCGTCCGACGATAGGCCGTACGTCGGCCATATTGGGGATCAGTGGTGTGGCGAATTTGCGCTCACGCGCCAGCGACCAGTTGCGGTTGCCTTCGACGGTATTGATTTCGCCATTGTGTGCAAGATAGCGGAATGGTTGTGCCAGCCGCCATTCCGGCCAGGTATTGGTGGAAAACCGTTGATGGTAAACCGCCAGCGAAGCGGCAAAGCGCTCGTCGCTCAGGTCTTTGTAAAACACCGGCAGCGCGGCGGGCATGACCAGCCCCTTGTACAGAATGACATTTGCAGACAGTGTCGGCACATAGAATGCCTTGTCGCTGTTTAGTGCCTTTTCTGTCAGCCGCCGCGCGATGTAGAGTTTGCGTTCGAATGCCCCGGCGCTGGTTGCGTCCGGACAGTTGACAAAAATCTGCTCGAAGCGTGGCAGCGTTGCCAGCGCGTATTCACCACACACCGAGGCGTCGATCGGTAGCTGGCGAAACCCCGCTACGCTCACGCCTTGCGCTTCCAGTTCGCGTACCAGCGTTGTGCGTGCCGTGTCGGCCAAGCTTGCGTCCTGATTCAGGAATACCAGCCCGGCTGCGTAACGTGCATTGAGCACAAAACCGCATTCTGCTGCCACCGCACGCAGAAAGGTGTCGGGTTTTTTGAATAGCACACCGCATCCGTCACCGGATTTGCCGTCCGCTGCTACCGCGCCACGGTGGGTCAGGCAGGCCAGCGACGAAATCGCTGTTTTAACCAGCCAGTGGCTGGGCTGGTCGTCCAGCTGCGCCATCAGGCCAAAGCCACAACTGTCTTGTTCAAAATCAGGACTGTAGAGGGTGCCCTCCAGCCAGCTAGGTGTGTTCATTGGCGGCAACTCAAAAGTTAAAGCGAAATAGCCCGATTCTACGCGCGCGCTGGGTATCAGGCAACGCTAATATTCATGGGCATGGACGGCGCACGGCAGGTCACGGGAAAGGGTGCGCCAGGCGTCATTTCCAAAGCGGCATTCCGTTTGAATCGCAGCACCATCGGGGAGTGGTTAATCCGGCGATTGAAATCGAGTACATCCATACCAGTGACAGTTTATTTCAAGCGGTCAATTATGGTGAAGCTAGGGAAATCGCACGATTTCTCAGGCAGCATGGTTCCCAAAAGCTGACAATAGCCTGACCGAACTGTAATAAAAATACTATTCATTCTCCAGGAGGAGTCGTAGTCCATGAAAACCACCCTGCTAGTTGCCGGTCTGTCTGCGTTTATGCTCGCTGCACCCGTTCATGCAACCGATGTCCACACCCGTACCATCGCCTCTACCTGCTTTGCCTGCCACGGCAATAACGGCGTCAGCAATGGCGCTATTCCAAGCATTGCCGGCCTGGATAAAGCGTATTTCGTTAAAACCATGCAGGACTTCAAGTCCGGCGCGCGCCCCGCCTCGATCATGAAGCGTCATGCGTCGGGTTATACCGATGCGGAATTCGTGGCGATGGGCGACTATTTCGCCAGTCTGAAAAAGTAATACAAAAATAATCCAGGAGAGACTACAAAATGACTATCAACCGCCGTGATTTTCTAAAAGTATCGGGTGCCGGTGCCGCCAGCACGCTGATTGCAGGCTGCGCTACCCAATCCGCCCCAACGGTCGCTAAAGCCAGCCCTAAAGTTGTTGTTGTCGGTGCGGGCTTCGGTGGCGCCACCTGTGCCAAATATTTGCGCACCTGGGGACCGAATATTGAAGTCACCCTGATCGACCCGAACGACAATTTTATCTCTTGCCCGATTTCCAACTGGGTCATCGGCGGCATGAAGACCATGGCCGACATCACGCGGAGCTATGACAAGCTGCCGTCGCAATACGGTGTGAAAATGGTCAAGGACTATGTGGTTGCGATTGATACCAAGGCGCGTATCGTCAAAACCAAGGGCGGCGGCAGTTTCAGCTACGACCGTCTGGTGCTCTCACCGGGCGTTGATATCCGTACCGACCTGGTGGGCGGTTTCAAGGAAGCCGAAGCCGCAGGTAAAGTGGTGCACGCCTGGAAAGCAGGGGCGCAAACCGCGCTGCTGCGCAAGCAGTTGGTCAATATGCCGGATGGTGGCGTGTTCGTGATGTCGGTGCCGACCGTGCCGTATCGCTGCCCACCCGGCCCGTACGAGCGTGCCAGCCTGGTGGCGGACTACTTCACCAAGGCCAAGCCCAAGTCCAAAATCATCCTGCTCGACGGCAACCCGGACATCGTGTCGAAAAAACCGCTGTTCATGGGGGTGTGGAACACGCTCTACAAGGGCATGATTGACTACCGGCCGAATAACGCGCCGTATCGCGTCAACGGCGACACGATGACTGTGACCACCGAGTTCGATGAAGTCAAAGGCGATGTGCTTAACGTCGTGCCACCACAACGTGCCGGCGCTGTCTGTGAGATGGCCGGTGTGCGCACCGCAGCGAACGACAACTGGTGTCCGGTCAATCTGACGACATTTGAATCCACCACGACGCCCAATGTGCACATCATCGGTGACTCGGTTTCCGCCGCGCTGCCAAAATCCGGCCACATGGCGAACAACATGGCCAAGGTTTGCGCTTCCGCCATTGTTGAATTGCTGGCAGGCCGCAACCCTGACACTGTGCCGGTCATTACCAACACGTGCTATTCAGCCGTTTCCGATACCAAGGCGGGGTATGTTGCCAATGTCTGGCGCTGGGAAGGCGCTAAAGGCTATGTAAGCCAGCCTGATGGTGGGGCGACAGCAGTGCCGGATGAGCTGAACAAGGCGTATAACGAATCCTGGGCAAGCAACATCTGGTCTGACGTACTGGGCTAAACCGCCACGTGCAGCAGCAATAAAAACGGGGCGCGTGCCCCGTTTTTATTTATCCGCAACAAACGCAGTCCAGGGCAACTCGCTGGCTATGATCTCTTTTGTACGATAACGCACCAAAGCCATGCGCCTGCGCAGGTACACTTTCAGGTGCGCAGTTTTTTAATCAAGGAGGATCAACATGAGAATGCTAGGCTGGCTGATTTTGGCAGGGCTGGTTTTGCTGGGGCTGTTCGGTTTGCTGAACTGGGGCGCATTGAGCACGCCCACCGACCTGTCCTTCCTCGGCGCCCATCTGAATGCCCCGATCGGGCTGATTCTGCTTGGTTTTACGCTGATATTGCTTGCGCTGTTTACTGCCTATGTCCTTACCCTGCGTACGACCATGCTGCTGGATACGCGTCGCTACACCCAGGAATTGCGCGCGCAAAGTCAGCTTGCCGAGCAGGCTGAAGCTTCCCGGCTGACCGCGTTACGCAGCCAGCTCGATAGCGAATTTGCGAAGCTGCACAGCGCGATTCAGGCGACTGAAACCGGGTTGCGCAACCAGATAGAAGAAGCGACGCGCGGCGTGGAAGCGTGTGTCGGCGAAATGGAGGACAAACTGGATCGTACTCTGCCGCCGCCGCGCTGACCTAGTCCCACATCACATCGGCCTTCGCTGCAATTGCCGCTTCCAGCAACTGGATCAGCGGCAGGGCGCGTTTCGACACGCTAACTGGTGGGTCATCCGCGTCCGTTTCGGCCACCGGGGCTGCTGCACCTGCCCCGGCACGCAAACCTGCCAATGCGGCAGGCACATCAGCCGCGAGTATCGCGCCAGGCACGCTGCCGCTATGCCCCATCATCTTCAGAAAACTCAAGCCCACTTCACCAAACAAGGTGATGTCGGCAAACGCGTCGGTGTGAAAAGTAATCAGCATGGTTTTTTCCTTGGGTGAGTATTTATTTGAGTGTAGCGCAGCGCGGTTTAATTACCCAGCAGCGCTTTCGCTTCTTCGCGCAGGCGCTTGGATTCGTTCAGCAGATAGCGCTGGTAGTCGTCCAGATCGCCGTCGAACGGCTCGACGCCGCCACGCCCGACCAGCCAGAATTCATCGCACACCGCGCGCAACAGGGCACGGTCGTGGCTCACCAGCATCAGTGTGCCTTCAAACTCGTTGAGCGCCATCGCCAGCGCCTCGCGCGTGACCAGATCGAGGTGGTTGGTTGGTTCGTCGAGCAGCAATAAGTTGGGGCGCTGCCACACCATCATTGCCAGCACCAGCCGGGCTTTTTCGCCGCCGCTC
>DZDB01000010.1 GCA_022736605.1 Sideroxydans lithotrophicus | reverse complement strand
TCCTCGTCGCTCTCGAAGAAAATCACCTGCGCCACGCCTTCGTTGGCGTAGATACGTGCCGGCAACGGTGTGGTATTGGAAAACTCCAGCGTCACATAGCCTTCCCATTCCGGCTCAAACGGCGTGACGTTGACGATGATGCCGCAGCGCGCATAGGTCGATTTGCCCAGACAGATTGTCAGCACATTGCGTGGAATGCGGAAATATTCCACGGTACGCGCCAGCGCGAACGAATTGGGTGGAATGATGCAGGAATCGCCCTGCACGTCGACGAACGAATCCGGGTCGAAATTCTTCGGGTCAACGATGGTCGAGTTGATGTTGGTAAACAACTTGAATTCGTTCGAGCAGCGAATATCGTAGCCGTAGCTCGACGTGCCGTACGACACGATCTTGCGACCGTCGACTTCACGCACCTGACCCGGCTCAAATGGCTCGATCATGCCGGTCTGCTCCGCCATGCGGCGGATCCATTTGTCTGCTTTGATGCTCATGCTTGACTATCTCAGGTATTTTGAATGACGATTTTAGGGAAAGCTGCGCTGTGATCCTGCGACTGCTCGGCGACTTTCACGGCTACCCGGCGCGCGATATCGCGGTAGATTTGGGATATCCGGCTATCAGGCGCGGCAACCACCGTTGGCGTACCGGAATCGGCTTCCTGGCGGATGCGCAGGTCCAGCGGCAAGGCGCCCAAAAATTCGACTTCGTAATCCGAAGACATGCGTGCGCCGCCGCCTTCGCCGAATATATGTTCTTCATGGCCACACTGGCTGCAAATGTGGATGCTCATGTTTTCCACAATACCGAGAATGGGTATGCCGACCTTCTCGAACATTTTCAATCCTTTGCGCGCGTCAATCAGGGCAATGTCCTGTGGCGTGGTGACGATTACCGCGCCAGTTACCGGCACACGCTGCGCCAGCGTCAGCTGGATGTCGCCGGTACCTGGCGGCAGATCCACGACCAGATAATCCAGATCGCGCCAACGCGTGTCATTCAACAGTTGCTCCAGCGCCTGCGTCACCATCGGGCCACGCCACACCATTGGCGTTTCAGCGTCAATCAGAAAACCGATCGACATGGCTTGCAGGCCGTGGCCTTCCATCGGCTCCAGCGTCTTGCCGTCGCGGGATTCGGGACGCCCCTTGATGCCCAGCATGGTCGGCTGCGACGGACCATAAATGTCCGCGTCGAGCATGCCCACTGCTGCACCTTCTGCAGCCAGCGCCAGCGCCAGATTGACAGCAGTTGTGGATTTGCCCACGCCGCCCTTGCCCGACGCCACGGCGATGACATTTTTCACGCCCGGGATCAGTTTCACACCGCGCTGCACGCTGTGCGAGACGATTTTATAGCTGACATTGACCGTGACATTGCCAACACCAGGCAACGTCTTGAGCTTGTCCGTCACCAGTTTGGTGATCACCTCGATCTGACTCTTGGCGGGGTACGCCAGCACGATATCGAGCATCACATCATTGCCATCGGTTTTGATGTTGCGCGCAGACTTGCCGGTGATGAAGTCCTTGTGGGTATTCGGATCGCTGATTTCCTTCAGCGCAGTCTGGACTTGCAGTTCGGATATGGCCATTGCGGGTGACTCCTTCGAGCGGGCAGCTAAATTGTGTGATTCTAAACAATCTCTCGGCTTGCAGCCATGCGGGATTGCGGCTAATAAAAAAAACCGGGGTTATTATCCCCGGTTTGACGGTGTGCACACGTGTACTGCAAGCACGCGACCCTTATTGATCCATTTGCTGTGCCACCAGCCTGGCCTCCGGCACCAGTGCGTGAATGGCGTTGAATACCTCGCGCACAATGCCGGGCCGCTGTTTGAGCGACACCCACAAAACGTTGATGGCGAGATTCATGTCGGCAAACACCACCTCCTGATACCGTTGCAACACGGTGTGAATATGCGCCAGCGTGGTCTGAATATAATCCGGTGACTGACGTTTGAGACGCGGGATCCACATCACAAAATCAATCAGCAGCTTACCATTCTCGTCACGCGTAGGCACCACCTTCCACAGTGGCTGTCCTGGCTCGCACGCCAGCGTCTTGCGCAGCTTATGTTGCCCAGCGTTGACCAGTTTCATGATAAATCCCACCCATCAACAATCTGGCCTCAGTTGGCCAACTGTGTCTCGATCTCCGAAAATGTCCGTGCGATTTCCGGCGTTTCAAGGGTCACGCCCAATTGCCGCGTCAATTGCGTCATCGACAGAATGCCGCGCACTTTCTGCGCCTGCCCGGCTTGTGGCCGGTCGACCACCAGCGCATGCTGACGCCCGGTGGCTTTCAGTGTCGCCAGTACATCACCAACCCGGGCACCTGCGAGGTCGACCATGCACACCACTTCCAGCCGATCACTTGGCGTCATGATATCGCGCACCAGCACTTCGGCATGTTTACAGCCGGTATTCTGGATCACCTGCATGGGTTTTTCGCCCATCAGGTCGGTTGACGTCACCAGCCCTAACAAGGTGTTTTTGGCATCCACCACCAGCAGCATGCGCACACCACGATGCACCATCTTCTGATGCGCATCGTCGATACTTTCCAGCGGAAAAATCGTATACGCAGTGACTACCTTGAAGTCCGTCATCACATCCATTGCGGGATTATTCATCGTCACGCGCTCTGGCAGATTTTGCACGGGTTTATGGAAAGTTGCGCCAGATTCCAAGCGCCCGGAAAGGATCTGATGGTAGATTTCGCTCATGATTGTGACCTGTATAGTTTAAGTTTTTGGAACAGGATGGACGGCACCAATGCGCATCTTCAGTTTGCGCAGTTCCAAATATAGTCCTTCGCAACCAAAACCTCAATCTGCCAGAATTTGTTCGATTTCGCGCGCGATTGCCGCATCGGCACCAGGGCCAAACTGGCTCAGCGCCGGATCGAAATCGTCAGTAAACGCGTACTCGAATTTAATGTCCTGCAAGCCCAGCGCGCCAAACAGACGATTCTCATAAGAATAGTCATCGGCCTGCGCAATAATGGTAGGCCAGCCCGACTCACCCCGCGACAAGACCGGACCAAAAAACACCAGCGCGGGCTTGTTTTTGCAGCGCAGCGCACAGCTACTCTCGGTGCGACCTGACATCGGCAAAAAGTCGATCGTGCGCGAGAAACGGTTTTCACGATCCAGCACAATATCTATCGTACCCTTGATACGACGCGTTTCATGCCCGTATGCCAGCGCCTGTGCGCCCGAAGCTTCACGCCAGCGGTCGACGTCCTGTGCACCCAGATAACTCGGGTAAAAAATGAATTTGAGCGGCAGGATGGCGTTTAGCGCCGCCAGCAATTCTGCACTAAATGCGGGCGAGTTGATAAGGATGCCACCGCCCTCCTTGTCCGCCAGAAAAAAAACTGCCGGGCGGGTACCCGGCAGGTAATAGACGCTGCGGTCAAATGCCTGATAAATTTTTTGCATGCTTATTCGTGATGATGAACGTGGCCATACAGCCGACTGACGCCGTGTTTGCGCGGCGCATCTTTTTCCAGATAGCGTTCCAGTTCGGTCAGCGCGGCACGGTACACGTCACGCTTGAACTCCACCACCGATTCCATCGCCACCCAATAATGATTCCAGCGCCAGGCGTCGAATTCAGGATGGGTCGACGCACGCAGATGCACGTCGCAGTCGCGTCCGGTCAAGCGCAGCAAAAACCAGATCTGCTTTTGGCCGCGATAGTTGCCACGCCAGTCGCGCCGCACCCACTGATTCGGTACGTCGTAACGCAGCCAGTCGCGCGTGCGTCCCAAAATACGCACATGCTCTGCCGCCAGCCCCACTTCTTCCATCAATTCACGGTACATGGCCTGTTCAGGATTTTCACCATGATCAATGCCACCCTGCGGAAATTGCCAGGAGTGCTGCCGTATCCGCTTGCCCCAAAAAACCTCATTCCTGGAATTGCATAGAATGATGCCGACATTGGGCCGATAACCGTCCTTGTCGATCATATCCGCCACCAAAATTATTCCGTTACAATTGCCCCATTTTTCCACAGTTCCCTGACATTGGAAAGCTGCAATGACGCACTCACGTCCGTCCAGGACGAATGTGCGCTGCGTAGCGCCGATATTCATTTCTTTTCTCGCACCCACAATGACCAAGTCGCTGGAAAAAACCTACAAAGCCCTGCCGCTGGCTGAACGTCTTGATCTGGCACTGAGCGATACATTGCCGGTCGAATACCGTCCGTTCATGGTGCATGAACAGTGGATGGTGATTAAGTGTTATTTCGCTCGCCGCGCCGACCTGACGCCGGAAGAAGTTGCGGCACTAATCGAAGACCAGGATCACGTGATTCGCCTGTGTATCGCCAAACGCCCGGATTTGACACCCGCGATGGTCGATAAATGTGTCAATGACCGCGATCCCAATGTGCGCCACGCCATCTCGCGCAACGCCTTGCTCAGCGCGGCACAACGTACGCAACTACAGCACGACGAAGACCCGCTGGTGGCACGCGCCGCCAGCAAGGCAATCAAGGAAACACAATACCGGCAACGTCCCGGGCAAACCCGGCTGATCAAATAATCACTGCTGATTCGCCACGCCTACGCGTCTTCGAAACGTCATGTGAATGTCACAATAGCTTCATAAACAACGCGCAAACTGGTCTGGTTTCTAGTCGTCTTTTTTCGTCGTCTGTTTTAATAAGGAGCATGCAATGCTGTCGTTCAAACTGAAAAAACTTTACCAGCCCATCGCCCTTGGCCTGATCGCTTCCGGCCTGTTACTGAGCAGCCCCATGGTGCGCGCAGCCGACACGCTGACTGGCGCGGGCGGCACAGCCATTTATCCCGTGTTGTCGGATTGGGCCGCAGCCTACAAAACCAAAACCGGTACCGAAATCAACTATCAGGCAATTGGTTCCGGTGGCGGCATCAAACAGATCAAGGAAAAAACCGTGGCGTTTGCCAACAGCGACAAGCCGCTCACACCAGACGAACTGGATAAAGCCGGTCTGGCACAGTTCCCCGCCGTTATCATCGGCATTACCCCGGTAGTCAACCTGCCTGGCGTGAAAGCTGGCGAAATGGTGCTGGACGGCACCGTGCTGGCCGATATCTACATGGGCAAGATCACCAAATGGAACGATCCCGCAATTGCCAAGCTTAACCCCGGCATGAAACTGCCAGATACGGCCATTTCCACCGTGCATCGTTCGGATGGCTCGGGCACCACCTTCAACTTCACCAATTACCTGGCAAAAATCAGCACCGAGTGGAAAGACAAAGTCGGCTCTGAC
Source organism: Sideroxydans lithotrophicus (assembly GCA_022736605.1). Classification (GTDB taxonomy): domain Bacteria; phylum Pseudomonadota; class Gammaproteobacteria; order Burkholderiales; family Sulfuriferulaceae; genus Sulfuriferula. Next base: position 22,136 of record DZDB01000010.1, on the reverse strand, counting down.
ACTTCCGTGTCCTGGCCCAACGGCGTAGGCGGCAAAGGCAATGCGGGCGTGGCGTCGTATGTCAAACAGATCCCAGGCTCGATTGGTTATGTTGAATACGCCTACACCATGGAAACCAAACTGACCTACACACGCATGAAAAATGCGGACAACAAGGTAGTGATGCCGGATATGGGCAGCTTCCAGGCTGCGGCGGGCAATGCCGACTTCTCCAAGGTCAGCGATTTTTACCTGATCCTGACCAACCAGCCGGGCGCCAAAAGCTGGCCCATTACCGCCGCAACCTACATGTTGATGCGCAAGGACTACCCTGTTGCTGAAAATGCCAAGGTCATCAAGTTTTCCAAGTGGTTCCTTGAAAACGGCCAGGCTGCTGCGGAAAAACTGGCTTATGTACCTTTGCCAAAACGCACCGTCAGCCTGATTGAAGCCTACTGGAAGAAAGATCTGGGTATTTAACCAGCAAGCACGACGACACAGCCCGTTACTGGCGGGCTGACCTTCTCAGGGTGGCGCAAGCCACCCTTTTTTACGTCGGTTCAACGCAGAACCGTGACCGCATTTCTGCCAGCCCCAGCGTCTCCAGCACCTCGTTCAGGCGCGCCGCCGGGCGCGCACGCGGGAGATTTTTATAGCTGGCGATAATCAGCTCGCTTTTCATCGAGTGCTCCCAGCCCACCAGCTCGGTGACGCTGACCTGGTAGCCGTGCGCCTCAAGCTGCAAACAGCGCAGCACGTTGGTGATCTGACTGCCAAATTCACGCGTGTGCAGCGGGTGGCGCCAGATTTCGGTCAGCACACTGTTGGCCAGCGCCCTGCCCTTGTTTTTCTTCAGCACGCTTGCCACCTCGGCCTGACAGCACGGCACCAGCACCATGTGCTGCGCGTGTTTTTCCAGCCCGAATCGAATCGCGTCGTCAGTGGCGGTATTGCACGCGTGCAGGGCGGTGACGATATCCACTCGCGCCGGCAATAGCCCGGAGGTGATCGACTCGGCCACCGACAGGTTCAAAAACGACATGTTCGTAAAGTGCAGTGCGGCGGCGAGTGCCTGCGATTTCTGCACCAGTTCGTCGCGCGTCTCGATGCCGTAGATGTGCGCGCTACCAGCGCGATCCTTGAAAAACAGGTCGTACAGAATAAACCCCAGGTACGACTTGCCCGCGCCATGATCGACCAGCTGGATATCGGCGTGATCCTGCGCTACTGCCAGTAAAAGTGGCTCGATGAAGTGATACAGGTGATACACCTGCTTGAGCTTGCGTCGGCTGTCCTGATTCATCTTGCCGTCGCGCGTCAGGATGTGCAATTCTTTGAGCAGCTCGATGGATTGCCCTGGTTTGATGTCGTGCTTTTCGCCGGTTGCAGCTTCTGTTTTTGGCTGTTTACTCATGGCAGCAAACCCTTGCGATCATGCGCGTTCAAGTCACGCAGCGCATCGACAAAATCACTGAATTCCAGCCCAAAATCCGCCTCCAGCCGCGCCGCACGGTTGCGCAGCGCATCCCATTGCGTCGGCTGCACCACACCGGCAAAACCAAATACGATGACATTGCCGCGCCGCTCGGCGGGCAGGCAAACAATGCGGCCTTCAAACGCGATTTCGATGCGCTTCAGATACACATCGAACTGCGGATCGCTGCCCCACAGATTGACCGACAGGATGCCGTTTTGACTCAAGGCGCGCGCGCAGTGGTCATAAAAATCCTGCGTCGCCAGCGCCTCGACCTGGCAACCGGAATCAAAGCCATCGAGCAAAATGACGTCCCAGCCAGGCTGTTCCTGAATATATTCCGCCGCATCGGCGTGGATCACCTGAAATCGCCCATCATCGTCGGGCAGCTGAAAAAATGAGCGCGCCGCCGCGATCACCTGCGAATTGATTTCTACCGCTGTCACGCGCGGCACCGCAGTGCGGTGATACAAAAAGCGCGCCAGCGAGCCCCCGCCCAACCCCAGCATCAGCGCCTTGCCCGGTAGTGGCGCAAACAGCAGAAAGCCGAGCATTGAGCGCGTGTACGACAGCTCCAGCGCATTCGGATCCGCCAGCCGCATCGCCGACTGCACCGTGTCATTGCCCAGGTGCAGAAAACGCACGCCGTCCTGCTCGCTGATTTCCACGGTATCCAGTTCAGATACCGCCTTGTGAATTCGTCGTCTGAAAAATCGCATCAATAGGCAGAACTGTTAAAATTGCCCCCATTTTACGAACAACTCGAGCAAACCACACCATGCGCGTCTCGCAATTTTTTATCTCCACCCTGAAAGAAGCCCCGGCCGAAGCCGAACTGGTCAGCCACCGCCTGATGTTGCGCGCCGGATTCATCAAGCGTCTGGGGTCCGGGCTATACACCTGGATGCCGCTCGGGCTGCGCGTCTTGCGCAAGGTTGAGGCCATCGTGCGCGAGGAAATGAACCAGGTCGGCGCGCTGGAATTGCTGATGCCCGCAGTGCAGCCTGCCGAACTCTGGCAGGAAACCGGCCGCTGGGACGTATTTGGCCCGCAGATGCTGAAAATCAAGGATCGGCATCAGCGCGATTTCTGTTTCGGCCCCACGCACGAAGAGGTCATCACCGACATCGCACGTCGCGAGATCAAAAGCTACCGCCAGCTGCCGCTGAATTTTTACCAGATCCAGACCAAGTTCCGCGATGAAATCCGACCGCGCTTCGGCGTGATGCGCGCACGCGAATTCATGATGAAGGACGCGTATTCCTTCCACACCGATTTCACCAGCCTGACCGAAACGTATCAAGCGATGTACGAGGCGTATTCACGCATCTTCACCCGCCTTGGTCTGCAATTCCGCGCCGTGGCGGCGGATACCGGCGCGATCGGCGGCTCCGGCTCGCACGAGTTTCATGTGCTGGCGGATTCGGGTGAAGACGCGATTGCTTACTGCCCCGATTCAGACTACGCCGCCAACGTCGAACTGGCTGAAGCCATGGCACCCGCCACCCACCGTGCCGCGCCCACGCAAACGATGGACAAAGTCGCCACGCCGGGCCAGCACAGCATCGAAGATGTGACTACATTTCTCAAAATCGCGCCTGCGCACATGGTCAAAACCCTGATTGTCGATGGCCTGGACGGCCCGGTCGCGCTGCTGCTACGGGGCGACCACCAGCTCAACGAAGTCAAAGCAGCCAAAATCATTGGCCGGGAAATCCGCTTCACCAGCGACACCGGCCTGCGTGACGTGGCTGGTTGTAGCGCAGGCTCCATCGGCCCGATCGGCTTGAGTATCCCGGTCATCGCCGACCGCGCTGTCGCGGCGATGGCTGATTTTGTCTGCGGCGCCAATGCCGACGGCTTCCACCTCACTGGCGTCAATTTTGGCCGCGACCTGCCCGAACCCACCCTTGCCGACCTGCGCAACGCCGTCGAAGGCGACCCCAGTCCGGACGGCAAAGGCACACTGGCGCTGTGTCGCGGCATCGAAGTCGGACATATCTTCCAGCTGCGCAGCAAATACGCCGAAGCCATGAACTGCACCTACCTGGATGAAACCGGGCAGGCGCAGGTGATGGAAATGGGTTGCTATGGCATTGGCGTATCACGCATTGTGGGTGCCGCCATCGAGCAGAACAACGACGCACGCGGCATGATACTGCCAGAGTCCATGGCACCGTTCTTGCTGGCGATTGTGCCTGTAGGTTATCAAAAAAGTGAAGTTGTGCGCGAAACCGCCGATAAGCTCTATACACAACTGGTGCAGGCCGGCTTTGACGTGCTGATTGATGACCGCAATGAGCGCCCCGGTGTAATGTTTGCCGACATGGAACTGATCGGCATTCCGCATCGTGTGGTGATTGGTGAACGCGGTCTGAAAGACGGCGTAATTGAATACCAGGGGCGGCGTGATGATGCAGCGCGCACTGTACCCATGACAGAAATCAACGAATTCCTGACCCAACTGTTGGCAAAATGACATTGAAAACACTCAAAATTCTGTTCGCTGGTTTATGTGCAAGCAGCCTCTGCCTGACCGCGCTGCCCGCCCATGCCGGCAAACAGATCTATGAGCCGATGTCAGCCAGCGTGCAGGCGGCACTGAGCAAATCCGTGTCGGACACAGCGGTGAACAATGTAAGTTATCTCGACAACCCGCAAGGTCAGGCCTGGCTCAGCGAAATGTCCAGGCGGCTCGCCAAGCGCATACCCGATCCCGAACAGCGCATGGATTTCCTCACCACAGTCAATTACGAAGCGACCCGCGCCGGGCTGGACCCGGAACTTGTACTCGGCCTGATCGAGGTCGAATCCGGTTTCAAGAAATATGCTATTTCCAGCGTTGCCGCGCGCGGCTACATGCAAGTCATGCCATTCTGGGTCAAGGTCATCGGTACCCCAGATCAGAATCTGTTTCATCTGCGTACCAATCTACGTTACGGCTGCAATATCCTGCGCCACTACCTCGATATCGAAAAAGGCAATTACTACCGTGCGCTCGGGCGTTACAACGGCAGCTTGGGCAAACCTGAATACCCCACCATGGTGGTCGCCGCCTGGCAAAAACACTGGACCTACCGCCCCTCGACCCGCACCGCGCAAAGTACTGCGACACCGGTGCCGCACGGCGTGATTATCGCCAGCCGGTTTCAATAAACCGCAGCCTCAGTTTCTAATCGCCCAGCGCCTGTCCTGCGGGCTGGCGCGGGTCATTCGCGCCATACAACCAGCCATTGCGCGCCGCGCCGGACACGCCCGCATCGTTGCCCGAACTGGCAAAATCATCCATCTCATCCACACCCACGCCGATCTGGATTGATTCCGCCGCACCCCACGGGCTTTGTTCCAGCAGGCTATACCCCATGCCGCGCAAGACGGTTTGGGTATCCGGCGACAGGCCGCGCGTTTCAAAATACAGCACGTCAGGCTGCCCCTGAAAATGGATGCGCGGCGCATCGACAGCGGCCTGTAGTGGCATGCCGTGATCGATGATGTTGACTGCCACCTGCAGCACGATACTGATAATGCGCGATCCACCCGGCGACCCCAGCACCAGCCAGGGCTTGCCTGCGCGCATCACCAGCGTTGGCGCCATCGACGACAAGGGGCGTTTGCCAGCTGCAATGGCATTGCGCGCACCCTGTATCAAGCCATACAGATTGGCGACACCCGGCTTGAGCGTGAAATCGTCCATCTCGTCGTTGAGCAGCACGCCGGTGCCCGGCGCCATCACCGCCGCGCCGAAACGGCCATTGAGCGTATAGGTGACAGCGACGGCATTGCCGGCTTTGTCGACAATCGAATAGTGCGTGGTTTGCGGCGCCTCCTGCGGCGCAGCCTGTGGTGCCGAGATTACCGTTGCCTTGTCAGGCTGAATCTGGGCACGCAAGCCCGCCGCATACGACTTGCTCAGGAGCCGGTCGAGCGGATTATCGACAAACGCCGGATCACCCAGCCAGACATTGCGGTCACGGTACGCGTAACGCATCGCCTCAGCCATGTAATGTACCGACGCCGCCGACTGGTAGCCGAGCGCCGTCATGTCGTAGCCCTCAAGAATATTCAGCGTTTCACACAGGGTAGTACCGCCCGAGCTTGGCGGCGGCGCCGATAGAAAAACATAGCCGCGATAACTGCATTTCAGCGGCGCGGACTCGGTAATCCGATAGTCTGAAAAATCGACAGCACGGATAAGCCCACCCTGCTGCCGTGCCGCTTGCGCAACTGCCTGTGGCAACCTGCCGCGATAAAATGCAGCCGGACCGTGCCGCGCAATCGCTGCCAGCGTAGCTGCCAGATCACGCTGCACCAGCCGGTCACCCGGTTGCAGCGGTGTACCGTCCGCGCGCAGAAAAATCCGCGCCACCTGCGGGTCAGCACGCAACCGTTCGGTACTGGTGTGCAGGATATCGGTGTCGGCGCGCGTCAGCACAAAGCCCTGTCGCGCCAGCCTGATTGCCGGTGCCATCACCTGCGCCCGGCTCAATCTGCCATAGCGTCGCAATGCCGTATCCAGCCCCAGCACCGTGCCCGGTACCGCCACCGCGCGATAACCATCCAGGCTGGCGCGTGGTATCACTTTGCCCTCGGCATCCAGATACATATTGGCGCTGGCTGCTGCGGGCGCGGTTTCCCGGAAATTGATAAACACGTTGCGGCCATCGGCCAGATGCAGCGTCATGAATCCGCCACCGCCGATATTGCCGCAGCACGGATTCACCACCGCCAGCGCATAGCCCACTGCCACCGCCGCATCTACCGCGTTGCCGCCGCGCTTTAATATTGCCAGGCCGACTTCAGATGCCAGCCGCTGCGACGTCACAACCATGCCGTTTTCAGCCTCAACCGCAGGGCGCGACGCCGCTTGTGCCGCACCCATAGCGACCAGCATGGCAACCGCAAAAAGCCGGGATTTCAGCCAGATTTTACCTGTCATGGCATGTTCCAATCCTGTAAAGCATTGTGTTTTACGACCCAAGTAAACCATGCAAAAAAATGCCAAAAATGACAGATGTAGCAGAGTTTACCTTCATAAACTGTCATTTTTCGCATTTCCCTTGCAATGATCTCTATACGATCAGGCTCCAACAATACCCGAAGATTAAAAAATATTCTGTAAAAACATAGCGTTAAATTTTAAAGTTCGTTTGCTATCCATCTGGCACACACATTGCATTATAAAGATAAAATTATCCTAATATCTTCGATAGCGCGATGCACTACACACGAGGTATCACTATGCACGAGTCCAAACCATCAGACATCACTTCACGCCGTGGCTTTCTCAAAGGCGTACTGGGCACTACCGCCTTGTCTGCCTCCGGTCTGGCTGCCAATGCGCAAGCGCGGATCAAGGCACCCCATGAGCTTGAAACCCTCAAGGATTACGAGGAGCACTGGGGATTCTGCGACATGTGTTACTGGCGCTGCGGTCTGAAAGTCCGCTCGCGCGATGGCAAAGCCTTCAAAATCGACGGCAATCCGGAACACCCGCTCAATCGCGGCGTGGTATGCGCCAAGGGCAATTCCGGCATCCAGGTTGCGTTCGCCCCCAATCGTCTCAAGCAGCCTCAGGAACGGGTGGGCGCACGCGGAGACAACAAATGGCGGCCGATGCCATGGGATGAGGCGCTCGACAAGGTAGCGCACGAACTTAACAAGGTGAAGGAAAAATACGGCCCGCAGGCGCTGGTCATGATTGGTCACGGCACTTGGGAAAAACCCTACCATCGCCTTGCCCACGCCTACGGCACACCCAATACCACCAGCCCGGTGTTCGGCCTATGCTGCGGCCCACGCGGGGTGGCCAACATGCTGGTCGCCGGGCGCGAACTCGGAGGCAATGAAACGCTGGATCTGGAAAACTGCAAATACTTCCTGATGATGGGACGTAATGTCACCGAATCGCTGCACAACGGCGAAACTCTCGGCTGGATAGACGGCGTTGCCAACGGCGCAAAAGTGACTTATGTCGACCCGCGCTTCACCATCACCGCCTCCAAATCAGATGAATGGCTGGCTATCCGCCCGCTGACCGATCATGCCTTCCTGCTGGCGATGATCCATGTGGTAATCAAGGAAGGTCTGTATGACAAGGCTTTCGTGTCCGAATACGTCAGCGGACTCGACGACCTGACGGCACGAGTAGAGAAATACACCCCCGAATGGCAGGCACCCATTACCGGCATCCCGGCGGAAAGCGTGCGTCGCATCGCCCGGGAAATGTCGGAACGCGCCCCCAGCGTGCTGGTTTACAGCCCGCGTCGTCTGACACGCAGCGCCAATGATCTGGGAACCGGCATGAGCATCGCCATCCTCAACTCACTGTTCGGGGTGTGGGATCGCAGCGGCGGCATCTATAACCCGCAGAATTTCAAAATCCCTGAAATCAGCTTGCCGGAATTCCCGCATGCCCATGTCGCACGCAGCGAAGCAAGCGGTGATTTCGACTTCTCCCAAAGTCCATTTGCCAGCGATGCCGAAGGAAAAATCCACCGTGCCGACGGCGCTGGGGTACCTGGACGCTGGCCGCTGGCCAATGCGCAATATGGCCTGACCAACGAAATGTGGCGCGCCATGGCGGAACAGGATCCTTATCCGCTGAAAGCCCTGCTCACGGCAGGCGGTAACGGTTTCAGCAACAGCTCTGACTACGACACCATTCGCAAGGCATTGCTGAACATGGATTTCTACGTCGCCGCCGACGTTATGCCCAACGAGATGAACAGTTACGCCGACATCCTGCTGCCGGAAGCCAGTTATCTGGAACGCTACGACGATCTGCAAACCGGCGGCATGCTCGAAGGCTTCGTTGCACTGCGAGAACCAGCGATGCAGCCGTTGCACGACACCAAAGGCTCGTGGGATATTTGCAAGGATCTGTCCAAACGCATGGGCCTGGAAGCATGGTTCCCGCATGATTCCGTCGCCGACATGCTGGATGACCGCCTGAAAAAAGCCGGGCTGTCGCTAGCCGAACTGAAGCAAAAAGGCATCATCAAGACCGCAGCCGATCCGAAGCTGAATTTTCCGCGTGAACACGGCCTCAAGTCGATATTCCCGACCCCTAGCGGCAAGATTGAATTGATTCCCAGCCAGCTCAAGACGCTGGGGATGGAAAATGCCATCGAGTGGGAAGAACAGCCGCGCCCGAAAGACGGCGAGTTTCATTTCACCTTCGGGCGCATCGGTTTCCACACCCATGCCCGCACCCAGGACAACATCTGGCTGAGCGGCTTCATGCCTGAAAACCTGCTGTGGCTGCATCCGGAAGCTGCCACAAAGCTCGGCATTGTCAACGGCGACATGGTCATGGTGCATGACCGCAAAGGGCGTGGCGGCAAGATCAAGGTCAAAGTCACAAACCGGATTCGCCCGGATACGGTGTTCACTGTGCACGGCTTCGGTCATTGGGATAAGCGCATGACCACGGCCGCTGGCAAGGGTTTGTCGGATTCGCTGCTGGCCTCCGATACCCGTGAAAAGCACATCGGCAGCATTTCCATGGGCACCTCCATGGTCACTATCAGCAAGGCATAAGGGAGTAAACAGACATGGTTGCAAAATATGTCATGCTGGCGGACACCACCCGCTGCATCAACTGCAAGGCCTGCGAAGTCGCCTGCCGTGCCGAATGGGACACGCCGCTAGGCTATTCCCGCGACTGGGTAAAGGAAGTCGAATCTGTGAACGCCAAGGGCATGCCGGAATTGCAGATATTCCCCGGGCGTTGTCAGCACTGCGATGACGCCCCCTGCGTAGAAGTTTGTCCCACCGGCGCATCGTGGAAACGTGAAGACGGCATCGTGCTGGTGGATCATGATATTTGTTCAGGTTGCGAACTGTGTGTTCCAGCGTGCCCATACGATGCCCGCTGGCTAAATCCGGTGACGAATACCATCAGCAAGTGCACCTTCTGCCAGCCACGCATCGACAAGGGCTTGCAGCCTGCCTGCGTTGAAACCTGCGTGGGAAATGCACTGATCTTCGGCGATGCAAACGACCCGAATTCTGAAGTTTCCATCTTGCTGAAGACCAAGGAGTGGCAACGGCTGATTACGGATGAAGTCAACATCGGCCCCAACCATTACTACTACACTGCGGGCAAAACCATCCCGGTTGAAGTCATGCCCAAGCTGCATGAACGTCATCTCGCGGGCAAGTCAATTGAAAGCATAGTGAATCCGTTGGGCACCATCGGTATCGGCGGCATGATGGCGGTATTCCTGGGCGCGGGCGTCAAGAAATTGGTCGATCGCCGTAAAGAGGTGAGTGAAAAGGAGGACAACCATGAGCACCACTAAGCCGCAAGGGACAATCAAAGTCCGTACCAGGGATGTCATTTTCATCCACTGGTTCAATGCCTTTTTCTGGCTCGTCCTGGTGCTGACCGGGTTTGGCATTATCTCCGGTGATTTTGTGCGCCTAGTGCCGGCATTCTGGCCGACCTTCATGCAAAATCTGCTGGGTGGCAATGTCAATCTGGCGCTGCTGCATGCGATTGGCGGCATTGCCTGGGCTGGCGTGATTGGCGTGTATGCCGTGCTGAATTTCAAGCGCGTGGTGCTGCCGTTCCTGAAAAATGTGCTGGTGCTGACGCCGAAAGCGGCGATTGCCGATCTGATTTCAATGACCATTACGCTGGCGCATCTGTTCGGTCTGCTCAAGAATCTGAAAGTACCGCCGCAAGGCCGTTACAACGGCGCGCAACGCCTGCTTGGAACGATGATCATTGCCAGCTCGCTGGCGATCGCGTCGACGGGGCTATACCTGTTTCTTGCACCGAAGTTGCTGACATTTTCGACACTCGCACTGTATGGCGAACTGTTCCGCTGGGCGCTGGTAATCCACGTTTCAGCAGTCTTGCTGGTATTGCTGGGGCTGGTGGCACACATCTACTTTGCCGTGGTGGAAGAGCCCGAGTCACTGGAAACCATGAAATCCGGCAACGCGGAAATTGCGTTTATCCAGCACCATAATCCGCTGTGGTATGAAAGCCTGAAAAAAGAAGGCAAGGTATAACCGGGAAAGTCGCAGGGATGCCACTGTTTTCCTGCCCCACCCCGCATTGCTCACAAGCTCACACCTCAATCAGGGTCTGATAATCGTGAATCGGCGGCAGGCAGTGGGCGCCCTGGCAAACCCATGCAACGACACCCGGCAGCAGCGGTTTGGTCAATGCCTCCGGGAGCCCCTCGATTTCCCCCTCCAGCGCCAGAATCAGGGTATGCGGCCAAGTGTGCCGCACCAATTGCTCGCGCCAGATGGCTGTCTCGCCGGCCGCGCCGCGCAGGATGACGATACGCGGCGCCTTGAGCGTTTCCTGTAGCGTCAGCAGCAGCGTCATGTAGCCTGTGCCGTGCTGTTGCAGCGTTGGGTAATACAGCGCCAGCGTGCGTTCAGCGGCCTGGATATAACGCGATTCACCAAGCAGATTGCCCAGCCGTTGCAGCGCAAACGCAGCCACGCCGTTGCCCGACGGCATGGCGTTGTCGTGGCCGGGTTTGGGGCGGTGAATCAGCGTCTCGTGGTCGTGGCTGGTGAAGTAAAAACCGCCCAGTTCGGCGTCTTCAAACTGCACCAGCAGCACGTCGGCCAGCGCCTGCGCAAAGTCCAAATCGGTTTGGCGAAATTGTGCCTGCATCAGCGCCAGCAGCGCATCGAGCAAAAACGCGTAATCGTCCAGATACGCGTTGAGGTGCGCATTGCCGTCTTTGGACGTCGCCAGCAAACGGCCATCGCGCCACATCGCTGCATGAATGAAATCCACCGCACGCTGCGCTGAGGCGATCCAGTCCGGCTGATTCAGCCGCCGCCCGGCGTGCGCCATGCCCTGGATCATCAGCGCGTTCCAGCTCACCAGGATTTTTTCATCGCGACCGGGACGGATGCGCGATTCACGCGCGGCGAATAATTTGCGCTGCGCGCTGGCGAGCAGCGCGTTGGCCTGATCCAGCGTTAAATTTTGCGCGCTGGCAATGCTGGCGAGCGGCTGGCTCAGCAGCAGATTCCAATGTTTGCGCTCGAAGTTGGGCGGCTGGTCGAGGCCAAAATACGGCGCGGCAACAGCGTATTCCGCCGCGCTCAACAGCGCCGCAGCGTCATCGGGCGTCCACACGTAGAACTTGCCTTCTTCGTGCTCGGAATCGGCGTCCAGGCTGGAATAGTAGCCGCCCTGCGGCGACTGCATCTCGCGCATCACCCAGGTGGCGATGCCGTCGGCGGTGGCGCGATAAATCGGCGCACTGTCGAGCAGCGCCGCATCAGCGTACAACGCCAGCAGCGGGCCGTTGTCGTAGAGCATTTTCTCAAAATGCGGAATCGCCCAGCGATCGTCGACGCTGTAGCGGCAAAAGCCGCCGCCCAGCTGATCGACAATGCCGCCTTCGGCCATTTTGCGCAGCGTGAACAGCGCCATATGGCGCGCCTCGGTGTCGCCCGTATCGCTTGCCTGTTGTAGCAGAAAAGCCAGCTCGGTGGGGCGCGGAAATTTCGGCGCAACACCAAAGCCACCATGTACGGCATCGAAGCCTTGCGCCAATTCAGCCACCGCCTGGATCAGCGGCGCGGCGCTGAAATCCACCTGGCCGGGTGAACCGGGTACAGTGTTGTCAAACGCGCGCAGCAGCGAGGCATTTTGCGTGGCAATGTCAGCCTGCCGGGTACGGTAAATCTCATCCACTCGCACCAGCACCGCCTTGAACCCCGGCAGATTGTGCCGCGCCGTTGGCGGAAAATAGGTGCCACCGAAAAACGGCGTCTGATCCGGCGTCAGAAACAGCGTCAGCGGCCAGCCGCCGTTGCGCTCGGTCAACATATAGTGCGCGGTCTGATAAATGTGATCGAGATCCGGGCGTTCCTCACGATCCACCTTGATATTGACGAAGTACCGGTTCATCAACGCGGCGGTTTCGGCGTCCTCAAACGATTCATGCGCCATAACATGACACCAGTGACACGCCGAATAGCCGATGGAGAGCAGAATCGGCTTGTTTTTCTCGCGCGCCAGCGTGAGCGCCTGCTCGCCCCACGGATACCAGTCCACCGGGTTGTCGGCGTGTTGTTGCAAATAAGGGCTGGTTTCTGATTTGAGGTGGTTCGACATGCCCGGCTCCTGCTCAAGGGAGCCTATAGCCTAGCGCCCTTTCGCCAGCACGATCAAGGTCGGCGGTTGCAGGTTGGCGGCGACGTACATGCCGGGTTCGGCGTAGCGTGCGGTGACGGTGCCGTCGAACGGCGCGCGCAGGGTGCTGTAATCGAGGTTTTTACGCGCGATGATAAGCCGCGCCTGCGCCTCTTTGACCGCCGCATTGGCGCGGGCGTGGCGCAGTTTGGCTTGATCCAGCTCGGTGGTGGAACTGACCGCGCGGCTGTACAGTTCCTTGGCACGGGCGAGGTCGCGGTCAGCGTCGCGGCCTTCTTCCTTGACGCGCTCGACGCCGGCTTCGGCCTCCATCACCTGCGCCTGCAAAATCGTCGCGTCGAGTGTGACCAGCGGCTGGCCTTTTTTGACCTGCTGGCCGACTTCAACCAGCACGCTTTTGACTACACCCGATACCGGCGTGGTCAACGGCACGCCGCGCGGCTGGGTGGATTCCCCGTGCGCCAGCGGCATGAGGAACAGGGCAAGCAGCGGCCAGAGCAGTTTCATGTGCGTATCCTCAAGGTTGTTTGCCCGCCAGCGCCACAATGTCGGCCAGCGGTTTGCCCGCCAGCGCCTGCAGCCGCGCCAGCGCAATGGCAATGCGGTATTCGACGCTGTGGGCACGTTGGGCGGCAGTCATGGTTTGCGCCATGCTGTCGCCCAGATTGGTTTTAAGTTCCAGCTCGTATTGGGCGCGGCTGAGATCCAGCGCCGCATCGCGGTAGTTGATCTGCGCCTGCGCGGCAGGGCGACCGCTGGCGCGCAGTTGCTGGATTTCAAGCAGGGTTTCGAGCAGGCTTTGCGACAGGTCGTGGTTCAGTTTGTCGGCACCGGCCTGCAGCTTCTGGAACTGAGCCTGCGCGCGCCCGATGCGCGCATCGACACGCGCACCCTGGTAGATCGGCCAGGTCAGAATCAACCCGGCGCTCAAACTGTCACGCGTGATGGATGTGCGGCTGTAATCGGCAGCAGCAATTTCGGCGTCCAGGCTCGGCCCGTATTCCTTGCGCAATCCAGCGAGCCGCAACTGCTCGGCGGTGAGCAGCTGTTTTTGCGCCAGCACGCGCGGATTGTGCGCCAGCACCCACGGTAGCAGCGTTTCGTAATCGGGCAGCTTGACGTTGTTATCCGGCAGTTTCGGCTCTTCCAGATCGGACGCCAGCTCGCCGGGACGGTTGAGCGCTGTAGCCAATAATGACCGGGTGGCGCGCTGCCGCGCCAGACTGGCGTTGCGTTTTTCGCGCAAATCCTGATAACGCGCTTCCAGCTCGGCAAACGCCGGACGTGACAGCTGACCGACTTCGACGCGGTCACGCGCGTTATCCATCGACACATACGCCACCGCCATGAACTCATTGTCGGCGGCGTATTGCTGATCCGCCAGCAATACGTCGAAATAGCGCGTCATGATCTCCAGCCGCCGCCGGTCGCGGGTATCAAGTAGCGCATCTTCGCGTGCCGTAACTTCGGCCTGCGCCGCGCCTACGGCGGCTTCGGTACGCGAGAAGTCGTAGAGATTCTTGCGTGCCACGATGCGCGCGCTGTTGTCGGCGCTCCACTGATCAGCACCTACGGTATTGCGTCCGCGCCGCAGCACGCCTTCGAAATTGACGCTGAGATCCTGCCGTGCGGCGGCACCACGCACATCGGCCTGCGCCGCCGCCAGATCGGCTTCAGCCGCGCGTAAATCAGGGTGTGGGGCATCGACAGCAGCGAGCGCGGCGGCCAGCGTCAGCGCGGGATCCGCATGCGCCACCGAAGCCGTCAAGACCAGCGCCAGTAAAACCGCCCCCGGGAAATTCATCAGGGTACGTCAGGTTTGAGCTTATACGCGGCGAACGGCTTGACCTTGTACGCACCAGCGACGACGTACTGGCCAAGCTGGATGAATTCCGCTGCGTCTTTGGTGACACCGGTAAAGCGCGTGACCGGATCACCGTTCAGGTCAAAGAAGATAAACGTCGGCGTGGCACGCGCGCGGTTTTTCAGCGCAAAGTCTTTCTCGGTAGTCTGCGCGCCCTTGAAATCGGTCATCGGACTGCCGCCCTTGACGTCCATTTCGAACACCAGAAAATGCTTGCGATAGTAATCCTGCAGTTCGGACTGGTTGAGCATGGTGGTTTTCATGCGTTCACAGAACGGACAGTCTTCCATCACAAACATGATGAGCACGCCGGTTTTGCCTTCTTTTTTGGCAGTCTGCAATTCAGCCTGGAAGTCGCCCAGTTTGGGCTGGAAGAAATACGTCTGCACGTCGCGCACCTCGGCGAATGCCGTGGTGGCGAACAGCATCAGGGCAATACCCAGCATGCGCAACATGGTCATCTCTCCTCCGGCAGCGCCGGTTTATTTTTTGTTTGCTGCTTTGCGGTTGATGTAATCTTCAACCGATTTTTTGGTCAGCGCGCCAACCTGATAGGCCACCAGCTTGCCCTCTGGATTGTATAAATAACTCGTCGGCAAGCCTTGCAAGCGGCCAAACTGAGCAGCAATCTTAGCGTCACCCAGCACGATCGGATAGCTGATGAACATACTATCGGCGAAACTCAACACTTGTTTTGGATCCTGATAGTCCATCGCGATGCCGATCACCTCCAGCTTGGTCTTGCGGTATTTTTCATGCAGCGCAATCAGGTCGGGGATTTCTTCCAGACATGGCGGACACCAGGTCGCCCAGAAATTCACCAGCACCCATTTGCCCTTGTAACTGGCGGAGCTATGCACCCCGCCCTTGCTGTCGGTCAGGGTAAACGCCGAAGCACTCGCCACACACAGCAACAGGGAGATCCCCAGCAAAACTCGTTTCAACATCCCAAACTCCCTATAATTGCGGTTTTTAAATCGTTTTCGGCCATACATCATGACTGCCTATCGCACAGAAAAAGACTCGCTCGGCTCGTTTAAAGTTCCGGCTGACGCCTGGTATGGCATCCAGACCGCGCGCGCGGTCGCCAATTTTCCGATCTCGGGGCGCATGCCCGACACCGACTTCATCCGTGCCCATGTGCAGATCAAGCTCGCCGCCGCCATCGCCAATTGCCAGCCGGACTGGCTCGACGCCACCCAGCGCGACGCCATTGTAACCGCGTGCGAACGCATCCTGGCGGGCGAGTTGCTCGACCAGTTTGTGGTGGACCGATTTCAGGCCGGTGCCGGCACCAGCCACAACATGAACAGCAACGAGGTCATCGCCAACCTCGCCAACGTGGCGCTCGGCGGTGAAAAAGGCCAGTACGCGCCGATTCACCCCAATGACCACGTCAACATGGGGCAATCGACCAACGACACCATTCCAACCGCCATCCGTCTTGCTGTACTGGCCAAGCTGCCACGCCTGCTGGCCGCCACCGAGCACATGGCCAGCGCGTTCGACGCGATTGCCGAGCGCGAGCGTGACACCGTCAAAAGCGGCCGCACCCACTTGCAGGACGCTGTGCCAACCACCATCGGGCGTGAATTCGCCGCCTACGCCTGGACCTTGCGCCGCGCCGCCAGCAGCCTTGCAGCAACGCGACCGCTGCTGTGCGAAACGGGTCTCGGCGGCTCTGCCGCAGGTACCGGGCTGAACACCTCACCGGGCTACGCCCAATCAGTCGCGGCCGAACTGGCAAAACTGACAGGCGAGCCCATCCGCGTTGGCCATCTGGTCGCGCAAATGCAATCCATGTTCGATCTGCAAACGCTGTCATCGGCGATTCGCGGCCTGACGCTGGAAGTCACGCGCATTGCCAACGACCTGCGCCTGCTGGCATCCGGCCCGCGCACCGGACTGGGTGAAATCACCCTGCCCGCCGTGCAGCCCGGCTCATCCATCATGCCCGGCAAGGTCAACCCGGTGATGTTCGAAATGCTCAACCAGGTGTGTTATCAGGTACTCGGACAGGACGCCGCCGTCGGCTATATGACACAGGCCGGACAACTCGAACTCAACGTCATGATGCCCGCGCTCGGCTCGGCGCTGTTCGATGCGATGGACTGGCTCACCAACGCGATGAACGCCGCCACCGACATGAACCTCAAAGGGCTGGTAGTCAATCGCAAGCGCTGCGACCAGTTCATCCACGACAGCGTGGCGCTCGCCACCCTGCTCAACCCGACCATTGGTTACGCCCGTGCCGCCGAAATCGCCAAAGAATCAGAACTGTCAGGCCGCCCGGTACGCGACATCGTCACCGCCCACGGCATCATGAGCATGGACGCGTTCAACGCGCTGGTGCTGCAGGCGGCACACGGTGAAGGCAGCGGCGGTGGAGGGGGTTAACCCGGTTCATCGGTTTGGGCATGTGCTCAAGCCGCCTGCGGCAAGCGCCCCGCCACCAGAAAGGTATCCAGCGAAAACGCATACCACTCGCGGCTGTGCGCGGCATGAAAACTGACGCGTTCAGCACTCAGCTCGCACAACCACGCCGCCTGATACACCGGCGCAGTGCCGACCAGTGCCTGCGGCGTGAACAGGGCGACGTTGATACCGCCTGCCGGGTCACGCGCCGAGATGAATTCAAACGCTTCCACACCCGCATCGCGCATGATGCCACCCAATGCCTGGCTGGCACTGTAATCGGACGGGCTGCACAGCTGGGCATGGTAAGCGTCAAACGGTGGTGCTTGCAGCTGCACGCCCTGATCGGTCTGATAGGCCGCACCGAACAGCGTGTGCTGGGTATCAAGCTTGGCAGTAGGCGGTGTGACCATGCCGTACCAGAACAGAAAACGGTAATACGCGGCTTCGGCCAGCACCGTACTGGTGTGCAATGCGCCATAAAACAGGCTGGGTGCGCTGCGCGTGCCGAAGCGCGAACCATGCTTGAGTGGCGGATAGCGAAACGGCGTCGCCAGCAGGTAATGCAAGAGTTCAGTGCCTGGCCGCAGGCGCGGCTTGGTTGCTTCGAGCAAATCTTCCAGCACCGCCTGGCGTTCGAGCGAACTGACTAACTGATTGGTCGCCACTTGCTCCTGACTTTCTACCAGCCGCAGCAGCGTGCCGGAAAGTTTGATGCGTGGGGTTTCTGCCAGATGCGCCGCCCAATCCACCACTTACAGTTTGCCCCGCATCGCATCGAGGTATTCCAGCACCGTAGTCAGACCCTGCACGGTTTTGATTTGCTCAGCCGGAATACCGCCGGTATGCCGGTTTTCCGTCTGCATCCAGTGGCGCATCTGCGCCACATCGCCGCCCACCAGCACATACAGCGCGCGGTAACAACGGATGAACAGCAGCGCCAGTTCACCCGCCTTGCTGGCCGGATCAAGACCGCCCCGGCTGATCGCAGTGCGGTTTTTACCGATGATGTCGCCCAGATCGGACTGGCTCATGCCGAGCAGCTTGCCCGCATTGGCAAGCGCTTCGGACAGCACGCTGGATTGATCGCTATCGGCTTCGGGGGCGAGTGCAAGGTTCATGGCGTGCTCCTGCTCGGTGCGTAATGATTGTTAATTTAGCACATTTTATTATATAAATGTTCAATATATGCAAAAAATCAATCAGTCACACAGCGCTTGAGGTCAAAAAAACAGGACGCGAACGCCCTGCTTTTTTGCCGCAGCCCTAACCCTGTCAGGCCTCACGCATCATCAGCCAATACTGGATCTTCATGGTGATCGCGCTACCTGCAATAATCGCAAACAGGGTGATGAACGAACCCAGCGCCAGCGTGGAGACGCCGGTGATGCCCTGGCCGATGGTGCAACCGAGGGCCAGCACGCCGCCAAAGCCCATCAGCACGGCGCCGAATACGTGATTGACGAAATCCTTGCCCGATGCGAACCATTCGATGCGGAAGCTGCGCGACAGCAGCGACCACACCAGCGACCCGGCGATCACACCCAGCAGGGCCATCACGCCAAACGTCAGCAGATCGTGCTTGAAGCCCGAGGTGGCGTAGCCCAGCGTCTGCCCCATCGGGTTGATAAAGGTAAATGACTGCGCGCTGAGCGGGCGACTGTCAGCCGGTTTACCCGCATCGGAGTCGGCGAGAAAATCCCACTGCTGTACGTAATCAACCAGCGTGTGCGTTTCCGTATCGACCTTGATGACGACATTACTGGTGACATACCAGGCGCCCAGCACGGCGAGGCCGACGACCAGCCCACCGAGAATGTTATCGCGGCTGCTGCGGAAATCCGCCGATTTGAACACCCATACCAGGATCGCCAAAGCAAGCAAACCACCAATAATCAAACGTGCTTTAACGGCGTCAGCCGCACCAGCGACCAGCGTACCCAGGTCCTGGTGGCCACTCAGCGTGACAGCCAGCGGCCGCAGCCAGTCGAGGAACAGCACGGTGAACAGGGTCTTGTCCGATCCGGGGAACGGGTTGGTCATGAAGTAAGCAATCACGCCAATAATCAGCACGACGAAAATCGACTTGATATTGCCACCGCCGATGCGGATCAGGGATTTATTCCCACAACCCGAGGCGAAAGTCATGCCGATGCCAAACAGCAGCCCGCCCAGCAGGTTTTCGGCCCAGATGAACTGCGCACCGCGATACGGCGGGAACGCGCCATCGGCACTGAGCTTGCCAAAGTACTCCAGCAACACCACGCCAAGCATGGCGACGGCAATCGCCAGAAACCAGGCACGCATGCGGCCGGTGTCACCCATGTTGACCCAGTCGGACACGGCGCCCATGGTGCAGAAATTGGTTTTATTGACGACCGCACCCAAAATGAAGGCGATGGCAAACGTCAGCCACAGAAAGGCGGATTGCGCCTGTGCAAAGC
This sequence comes from Sideroxydans lithotrophicus, assembly GCA_022736605.1. Classification (GTDB taxonomy): domain Bacteria; phylum Pseudomonadota; class Gammaproteobacteria; order Burkholderiales; family Sulfuriferulaceae; genus Sulfuriferula. The sequence continues at coordinate 2,817 of DZDB01000010.1, read as the reverse complement.
TATCAAAACTCATGTGAACTCCATCCAGTTATCCTGCGCCGGGCGCGCAGGTGATTTTTATGTTGCTGTTTTAAATGCGCTTCAAGGTGTCACAGCATAGCGGGTTGGATCCGCCACACCTGCTTCAACAAAACCCTGGTGACGCAAGCGACACGAGTCACATACCCCACAGGCCCGACCGGAAGCGTCGGCCTGGTAACACGAAATGGTGGCAGTGTAATCGACGCCAAGCGTAGTTCCAAGCGCGACGATCTGCGCCTTGGATAATTGCATCAGCGGCGCATGGATACGCAGCTGCTGGCCTTCGACCCCCGCCTTGGTCGCCAGATTGCCCATCGCCTCGAATGCAGCGATGTATTCGGGGCGGCAATCCGGATAACCGGAGTAATCCACCGCGTTGACGCCGATGAAAATGTCGCGACTGCCGAGCACCTCAGCCCACGCCAGCGCGATCGACAGCATGATGGTATTGCGCGCCGGGACGTAAGTGACCGGAATGCCCGCCGCGAGCTGTTCGGGCACCGCGATATTCAGATCGGTCAGCGCCGAGCCGCCAAACATCGCCAGATCAAGGCGCGAAACGCGGTGCTCGGTCGCACCCAGCAGCGTGGCGACGCGCGCGGCGGCATCGAGCTCGACCCGATGACGCTGGCCGTAATCGAAACTCAGGGCGTAGCAGGCATACCCCTGGCTGCGTGCCTGCGCCAGCACCGTGGCCGAATCCAGCCCGCCCGACAAGAGAATAACGGCGTTGCGCGGCACACTCATCGCCCGGTCACCTCACCCCATAAAATTTTATGCAGCTGCACCTGCACCCTGACTGGCAAGCGGTCTTGCAATACCCAGTCGGCCAATTGCGCGGCAGGCAAATCGGTGTGCATGGGCGAAAACAGTACCGGGCAGCGTGCGGCCAGACCGTATTGCGTCAGACAATCGCGTGCCCAGGCATAATCGGCGGCATCGGTAATGACAAATTTCAGTTCATCGTGTGGCGTCAGCAACGGCAGGTTTTCCCAGCGGTTTTTTTCGACCTCGCCGGAACCGGGCGTCTTGATGTCGACAATGCGTGATACGCGCCGGTCTACGCTGCTGATATCGAGTGCGCCGCTGGTTTCGATCGACACGTCATAACCCGCATCGCATAAGGCGGTGAGCAGCAAAGGGGTATTTTTCTGCGCCAGCGGTTCACCGCCGGTGACGGTGATGTAGCGCGGCTGATAGGTCGCGACCTGTTCGAGGATGGCCGTGATGGTCTGGCTTTCGCCACCATGAAACGCATACGCGGTGTCACAATAGCCACAACGCAACGGACAACCGGTCAGGCGCACGAACACGGTCGGCAGCCCGACACGGCTGGTTTCACCCTGTACCGAATAAAAAATCTCGGTAATGCGCAACGTCGCGTCGTACATTTATTTCAGTACGGTGAGACGTCTTTTGGCGAGCTCGGCGGCACTGCTGTTGGGATATTTCCGTATCAGTTGTTCCAGCGTTGTGCGCGCGGCCTTGATGTTGCCCAGCTCAAATTGGGCACTGGAAATATTCAGCATGGCATCGGGGACTTTCGGGCTGGCGGGATAGGTGCTGACCAGTTTTTGCTGGCTTGCGAGTGCACCCTTGTAATTCTTGCCGGCAAACTGCGCATTGCCAATCCAGTACTGCGCGCTCGACGCCAGCGTGCTAGCTGGATAGGTTTTGATAAAGCTGTTAAAGCTGGCAATCGCAGCCGGATATTTCGCTACCTTGAATTGTGCCAGCGCGGCTTCATAAGCAGTCGCTTCAGCGGCTGCCGGGGTGGCACCCGCAGGCGCTGTCACATCCGGCACCACTGCCGGGGGGGGCGTTTCCGCCTTCACCAGAGTACGCAAACGCGTATCCAGATCCATATACAGGTCATTTTGACGTTTTTGCGTCACGCTGATGTCATTGGCTTGCACATCGACATCACCGCGCAGCTTTTTAACTTGCGCCTTGAGCGCTTCAACTTCGGACAGCAGATTCAGCATCGCGCCGTTTTGCAGCATGTCTTCGATTCGGCTGATGCGCGTATCCAGACTGTTGATTTGCACTTGCATGTCGGCCTGACGGCGCGCCATATCTCCATTGTCGGCCTGCGCTGGTGCAACCAGCCCGAGCAGCCCCAGGAACAGACACCAATAGAGAAACGGCGCGCGCATCATGTCGCCTTATTGACCGTAAACGATGTCGGCGCGGCGGTTTTCTTTCCACGCCGCTTCATCGTTGCCGCTGGCTTTGGGCTTCTCGGCACCAAAGCTGACGGCTTCCATTTGCGACTCGGACACGCCCAACACATTCAATACCTTGCGCACGCTGTCAGCGCGGCGTTGGCCCAGCGCCAGATTGTATTCACGGCTGCCACGGTCATCGGTATTGCCCTGAATCGTGATTTTGGTATTTTGATGCCCGCTCAGATAACCGGCGTGTGCCTGCAACATCGGACGATAACTGTCTTCCACCAGCGAGCTGTCAAAAGCGAAATATACGCTGCGTTGCGCCAATGGGCTGTTCGGGTCATTCAGCGGGTTAGCCTTTTCCGCCAAGGCACGCTGCTCGGCCAATGCACGCGCTTCAGCTGCGGCTTTATCCGCTGCGGCTTTGGCAGCGGCAGCATCACGCTCAGCCTGCGACATGCCACTGTTCACAACGGGAGCCGGTTTTTGCTGCACGCTGGAACAGCCTGCAATCAGGCCAAGCAACAACAAACTTAATACGGTTTTTTTCATGGCTTTTCCTTAATTAAAAATTATCGTAAACACTACTGAGCACTACCATCCAGACCAACTTCGGCCTGATTTC
>DZDB01000102.1 GCA_022736605.1 Sideroxydans lithotrophicus | reverse complement strand
GTGATGCCACTCAGCGTGGTTTGCGCGGCCTGAATTTCACGCAGATAGCCGCCCCTAACGAGCAGGGAAAAGTTGTGCCGGTGGTGCTGGCTGTGGTTTTCAACGCTGTGACCCTGGCGCACGATGTCACGGCACAACTCGGGATAGCGCGCGGCGCGCTCACCGATACAGAAAAAAGTGGCTTTGATCTGATGGCGCGCCAGCAACGCCAATACCTGCGGCGTAATCACCGGATCCGGGCCGTCGTCGATGGTCAGTGCGATTTCCCGGCGCGTCTGGGCAGCGGCTGGCAGGTGAGTCCAGTTGGCACCGAGCCAGTGGCTGCGTGGCCACAAACCGACGGCGGTCAACAACAGATGATTGGCCAGCAGCACCGCGACCACCCAGACCCAATAGACCGGTGCCAGCACCAGCGCCAGTAGCGCCACGCCGTGCAGCAACAAGGTGGCGCGCACCAGCAAGGTCGGCTGCCAGCGCGCGTCAGTCATGGTCGGTACGGGCAAAAATTGCCGCGTAGATCAGCGCCAGAATCACGCCAGGTGCGACGGTCACGCCCATCGCCTGCAAAATCGACACGTTGGAAAACGCCAGCAGGCCAAACCCCGCTACCGTGGTCAGGTTGGCAAACAGCATCGACGCCAGCGTGCGCGGCGCAATTGCCGCATCCGCAGCGCTGCGGTCAAAAAACAGCGCGTAATTCGAGCCGACCGCAACCACCAGCAGCAGGCCGATCAGATGCAAAATCATCAGTTGCTGACCAAACAGCGCCAGTCCGGCGGTGACGGTAATGACCGCAGCCGCCAGCGGTACGATGATGCGCGCGACTCGAACCGGGGAGCGGAACACCACCAGCAGCAGACCGATAATCGTCGCCACGCCACCCAGCGACAGCAGAATGGCTTCATTCAGATAACCCGAATAAAGCCGGTCGGACTCCGCTTTCATGTCGACAAACAGCGCATTCTGAAGATGCAATTGCGCGAGTGCCGCGCGGATAGCGGGCGCATTGATCGCCACGCCGGGTCGCGCGGTGAGCGGCAACAAGGCGCTCCAGTGATCGGCTTGCTGGATGAGTAACGCATCCACTGCCATCGCCATCGAGGTTTGGTCGAGATCCTTACGCTGCAACAACGCTTGCGTGCGGGCAGCACCAACATCCGCAAGGAACGGCGCGAACAGTGCAGCTTTTACGGGCAAGCCCTGCACCGCCTGCGCCAGATGGGTTTGCAGGGTTGCGGCATCGGGCAGGCTCGCCTGGCGCGCGCGCTGGCTGGCCTGGCTGGGCAAATAACGGCTGGGGCTTTCAAAACCGGCCAGTTCGCCTTGATCGACCAGGGACTGCAATACGTGGGCAACCCGTTCGCTGTCACGCAGCACCGCTTCCTGCGTTGCGCCCGACACCACCACCAGATAGCGCACATCGGGTGCACCACTGTCGGCGCGTAATTTCGCGTCCAACGCCAGATCGGTCTTTGACACCGGACTGAGCGCCGAAATCTTGTCATTCCAGATACTGTCGCGGTGCTGGAACAACACCAGCAGTGCCAGCAGCAACACGGCTATCGCCGGCCAGCGCAGCAACGCCGCCCGTTGCACCAGCTGCGACAAGGTGCGGCCGATGGCCGAGACATCATGAATGCGAAACGTGCGCGGCAGCAGGTGTGGCAATACATAGCGCGTAACCGCAGCAGCGGTGATCAGCCCGGCGATGGCGTACAGGCCGAGCTGCGCCAAGCCGGGGAAACCGGATAGCAGCAGCGCGGCAAACCCGGCAATCGAGGTCAGCACGCCCAGCCTTATGGTGGGCCAGAAGCGCTTGATCCAGGCTTGTTTGTCGGTGGCATTCTGTTCGGATTGGACAAACAGGTAGATGGAATAATCGACCGCTTCACCGATCAGCGCGGTGCCAAAACCCAGCGTAATGCCATGTACCGAACCAAATCCCAGACTGACAGCGGCGATACCCGCCAGCGCGCCGCTGATGACCGGCAGGAAACCCAATAGCAGCGCAGTAAACGAGCGATACACCAGCAGCAGCAATGTGGCAATCAGCAGCACGCTGATGATCGACAGACGCGACACCTGGGATTTGATGGTGTCGCGTGACTGGACAGAAAACACGCCGGGCCCGGTCATTTCCAGCCGCGCAGTCGAGTATTCTCCGGCGGCCCTGAACGCCAGCCGAATGGCGGCCATGGCACGCTGTTGCGCGTCGATATCGGTGCCGGCAGCGCGCGTCTGGATCAACAGCAGCGCGCGCGCGCCGTCACCGGACGCCCAGGCGCCATCAATCAGTTCGGGCTGCGCGCCGCCGTTGAGCTGACCGAGCAGTTGCACCATTTCCCCGGTCGGGTCGCGCGGCAGCATCGATTTGACCAGCAGCCCGGCGGGGGAGGCGAGCAGGTCGATGCTGTCGCCCAGCGCCGCATGCAATCCGGCCACACCGAAGTGCGCCGGGGTGACAGCCGGGCTGAGCAGGTAACGGTGATTGAACAGGTAGGCACGGTCGCGTTCGGCGTTGACCGGCTCGCCGTTGTTGACGCTGACAAACGCCGGATCAGCGCGCAGGCGCTGAGCCATTTTTTTGGATAAGTCGGCACGCGTGGCGGCATCGCTGCCTTCTATACCGACCAGAATCAGCCGCGACGCCAGCCCGTCGCGGATTTGTTCCAGCAATAATTGCTGCTCGGCGGTCGGGCTGCGTGGCAGAAACGCGGATAAATCGGTGGTGAAGTGGGTGCGGCTGATGATGACCGCGCACGCGAGCAAAAAGCCAAGCCAGAGGGTGATCGCGATGCGACCCGGCAAGGTTTTCATGGTGGCGACAATTTTTCAATACGCATTTGCGAGCTGTCGCCATCGGCCTGATCAACGTCGATGCTGCGCACTTCATCGCGCACGCCACTGATGCGGATGCGTGCAACGATCTGCTTCATTTTCGCATTCAGCGGCACCAGTTGCAGCGTCCAGGCCGATGCGCTGCCCTCCAGGCTGAGCTGATACGCCTGTTCCAGCGCCTTGCGATTGCCTGCCAGCGTGCCACGTATGCTGTCGATAAACGCCGCCAGTTCGGGATAATCCTGCAACTGCAGACGGTATTTCTGGCGACCGCGCTCGATCACCAGCTTGTCACCTTCAACCCGCATGGTTTCAGGTTTGGGCTTGAGGGTGCGTTTTTCCAGCGTATCGGGTGCCGTATAAAACAGCTCACCCGATGACTCGATCGGCTGGTCGAGCATGGCAATTTTTTTGGTTTCAACGAAGCGGGCATGGCCGGTGCGGGTTTGCGCCAGGCCTTGCATCAACCGGTCAATATCCCAGTCGGCGGCGTGGCTGATGACGGGCAATGCGCCTGACAATATCAAGCTGAGTGCAATTAACAGCGGGCGAATAAAACGTGGCATGGGCAGACTCATGAGGTGGCGGGCGGCTTGTTTACTGGCACCTGCCAGAAATCGAAAAAATTGAACCAGTTATACGGCGTGGCATGGCAATGCTGGTCGAGCAGGTCAGCATAGCGCCTGACGGCGGCGTCCACCATTGCGCCGCGCTGGCCGGTAGCAATGTGTGTGAAATCGGCCAGCGGTTCAAAATGGATACGGTAACGGTTGCCGCCCAGATACACCCCGGTCATGAACATCACCCGGCGGCGCAGCAGGGCGGCCATGCGGAAGGGTCCGATCGGTAGATGCGCCACACTGCCCAGCAGCTCAACCGGCAGCATGCTGTCTTCGCCCAGGGTGCGGTCGGCGAGCATGCCGACAACCGCGCCCTCATCCAGTCGCTCGCGCACTTTCAGCATCGAATCAATCTGTCCAAGCCCGATGATGTCTGTGGTCGCCGCCGGATTGATGGCAGCCAGCATGGTGTTGATTTTCACTGCGTTGTCTTCGTGCATGACCATGCTGACACGCAAACCGGGCACCTGTCGGGCAATCGCGCGGAGCACTTCAAAACTGCCAAAATGCGCGCCCATCAAAAAAGCGCCGCTGCCGCTGTCGATCATCTCGTGAATGGCTGCGCGTCCCTGAATCTCGATATCAAACAAATCAAAACGCTGGTTCAACAAATAGATACGGTCATGAATGGTGGCGGCAAAACTGAAAAAATGCCGGTAAACGTCGCGCCAGGTGGCGGGGCGGTTTAACGCACGCTGTAAATAACTGCGTGAAGCGCGCCGACTGGCGGGTGCGAACAGCAAAAAATACGCTGCAATCAAATGCAATATGACGCGACCGGCCGAGCGGCCCAGGCGCAGGGAAATCCAGGTCATGATGCGCAGCATGAGCATATTGCTGCGTTCTGGTGTCGCCGCCCAGGCGGTGTGCGACGCGTTGGATGGGGAGGTCATGCGGCGTCAACCAGCAACACGCTGCCGCTGGCGATTTTGCCCGTGTCAGCCAGAATATCGAAGCGGATCGAGCCGCTGGCGGTTTTTTCATACACCAGGCTGACTGCCATGGCGGGCGCGACCGGCTGCAGGAATTTAACGCTGTTCAACTGGCATGCGTGCAATGAGCCGCCTGTGGCTGCTGCAATTGCATGCAGGGCCGCATCCAGCAGCACCACGCCTGGCACGATGGGCGTCCCCGGAAAATGGCCGGCAAAGGCGGGGTGGTCGGCCGCAATCGGCAACGAAATGGGCGTCATGCGGACAGGCTGCCCAGTTGCGCGTGAATCAGATTTTCCAGCGCGGCGCGTGCGAGTTTGCCAGTACCATTGCGCGGCAAGGCCTCAACAAATAGCAGCGGGCGGGGCAGGAATACCGGATCAATGCGCTCACGCAAGGCGCTGATGAGTTGCTGCGGCGTAAGCGCAGGCGCCACCACACAGGCGATCAGCCGGACCGTGTGGCCGTGCGCCAGATCATCCGGCATGAAAAATACCCCGTCGAGCACACCGGGAATCGCGGTCAGGTGATGATTCAAACTGGCCAGCGAGTTGCGTTTACCGGCAATGTTGATCAAATCAGCGCTGCGCCCGTGGAGTAAAAATTCATCCTCGCCGACGGGCTCAATCACATCATTCAGCGCAATCGGCGTGCTGACATGCCCGCCCGCTACATACATGCCGGTTGTCCGTGAATACAGCCGTATCTCGCTAAACAAGCGCCATTCGGGTGCCTGCACCGGGCGACGTGTCGCGATCATGCCGGTTTCAGTGCTGCCGTAGATTTCCAGCAAGGGGGCGTTAAAACGGTCTTCTGCCAGCGCAGCCAACGCTGATGACAGCGGTGCGGTGGCTGACAATGCCAGCGCGACCGTTGGCATCGCCAGCCCGGCATCCAGCAACAGGCGCAGATGCACGGGCGTTGTCACCAGGATACGCGGCAACGGTACTGCCTCCAGTGCTGCCACAATGTCCGCCGGATAAAAGGGTCGCGCAGCACTGAAGGCGTGACCGCTCAGCAGCGCAAGCAGCACGGTGGATTCAAACCCGTACATATGCTGTGGCGGCACCGTGCCCACCAGCGTATGGCTGGCACTCGCTGCCGCCAGATCGAGCCGTTCGGCCTCTGCTTTGACGCTGCGTACCAATTCACCCCAGTATTTTTGATGCGGTACCGGTTTGCCGGTGGAGCCCGAAGTAAAGACAATGGCGACCCGTTGCGCGCCATCGATCTGCGGAACCGTTTCATCAACACCCGTCGACTCAAACGACGCTGGATACGAGAATTCGGGCAGGGCAACCGGGCAGACGGGGCTGTCATGCAGGCAAAAAGTGTCGGGGGCAAACGCCTGGATCTGCCGCACCATTTCCGGCGTGTGGGTGGAGGGCAACAGACTGGTTTTGCCGCTGACAATGGCCGCGGCCAGACCCACGGTGAAATGGTAGCGGTCACTGCACATGTTGAGCAGATGCTGGCGCGCTGGAAACTGCCGTGCCAGCGCCTGGACATCACCGAGAAAACGACTGCGGCTAATCGGATTGCCGTGATACCAGGCAATGACTTGATCGGCGTGCGCGTGGCCAACCAGTGGCAACGTCTGTGTGTCGAGCGGGGGCATCAGCCGACTTGCCTTCTGGATTTCCAGTAAGCCCGGAAGGCATCCAGAAAATGGTTGTTTTCAATCTCGGGAAAGCGCGCTCTGCGCACCCCGTATTCGACAGCAAACATCAGTCCGATCAAAGGCAAAGTCAGGAAATTGGCAAATATCGACCAGACCGGGCGCGGCGTGAGAAAAAACAGCAAAGAGTTCACCGTGATCATGCCCGCAAAAAAAACCACCCAGGCGACCGTTACCTGGCGCGCATAGTGCTGATGTTGTGGCGTTAACGTGCCGTGCGCAATTTCGGCGAAGTGCGTACACATCGGCTTGCGGCCAGCCACCAGCGTTCTGGCAAAGGTCATGAACAGAATCAGCATCATGCCGATATCCTGCATCCAGTAGACCAATCCAAAATGGTGCTCCAGCAGACGCCATCCGGCCACCACGATGCCACAGGCAATCATGAAAACCGTGAGCCACAGGGCGCGCGGCGGCGTGCGCCACGCAAACAGCAGCCCGATAATGAATATCGGCGCAATCGCCACAAGCGCGCCTAACCGGCCATTTTGCAGATTTTGATTGGTGTGGTGCACCAACAACGAATAGCCGATCACCAGCAACGCAATGCCAAGCCCACGCATCACATGCTCAATTCGCGGCATTACCGGGTGCGCTGGGCAGCAATGTAGTCGGACAGGCTGCGCAATGAACTGAAAATGCTGTGATTATCCTGGTTGTCCGCGCGCAGCTGCAGCCCATAGCGCTTGGAAACCACCAGCGCAATTTCAAGCACATCAATCGAATCGAGGCCAAGGCCTTCGCCGTATA
>DZDB01000009.1 GCA_022736605.1 Sideroxydans lithotrophicus | reverse complement strand
GCAGTCATTTGTGTCAGGGTATGATCTTCTGATTGTTGTCAGGAGCATGCCACCATGCAAATTCTAAAGCCGCTGCTATTGCTGTTATTGCTGACGCTATTCGGCGCCGCCGCATTCGTTTGGTCTGGTGTCTATTACCCTGGTGCCGATCGCCCGCACTGGCCGCTCACCCACGCGCTGCTACAGTTCACGCGCGAACGCGCCATTGAGCACCATGCCGCTGCAATCGCACTGCCTGCCAACCTCAATGACCCGCAACTGATCCTGAAAGGCGCCGGCCAGTACGCCGCAATGTGCACCAGCTGCCATCTGGCACCCGGGATGAAGGATTCCGAGCTGCGTCCCGGGCTGTATCCGCTGCCACCCAATCTGAGTGTAGTTCACGTTGACCCGCGTGAGGCGTTCTGGGTGATCAAGCACGGCATCAAGATGAGTGCGATGCCGGCCTGGGGACCGAGCCATGACGACGCAACGATCTGGAGCATGGTTGCCTTTCTGCAAAAACTGCCAGAAATGACGCCTGCGCAATATAAGGCGATGGTTGCCAAAGCACCGCCGGACGAAGACATGGCGCCAATGGACGGTGCAACCATGTCGGCACCGGGTGGTCACACCCACAGTGGTCACGCGCATGCTGGCGATTGATGCCCTCAGGCATACGCGCGCCGCGCGCGTATGCAACGCACTTTACTTATAGGACTAATCATCATGTATGGTTTCAGCATCCATCTCGACATGGCGTTTGACGCCGCAGTAGAAAAACCATCGCAGGCCTGAAACAGGAAGGCTTTGGCATTCTCACCGACATTGACGTGCAGGCCACGCTGAAAGCCAAGCTCAATCTCGACCAACCGCCGTACCGCATCCTCGGTGCCTGCAACCCACCGCTGGCGCACCGCGCCATCGAGACAGAAGCCGACATCGGCCTGCTGTTGCCGTGCAATGTGGTGGTGCGGCAGGATACGGACGGCAAAATCACCGTTGCCTTCCTCGACCCCGGCATCATGTCGCAGCTGGTCAGCAACCCAGAAGTTCAAGCCGTCGCCAGTGAAGCGCGTACCCGGCTGGAGCGCGTGCGCGACGGTTTGAAAGCATAGGCCATGCTGCACCCAGTGCGGCAACTCAATAAAAGGAACGCGACATGTATGGATGGGATCATGGCAACTGGATGTTCGGTGATGGCGGGGGCTGAATGATTTTCGGCTGGTTATGGATGCGCTGATCGGGCTGGTGCCCCTGCTGCTGGCGTTTGCGCTGTTCAAATATCTGTTCAGCAACCCAAAACCGGACATGCCCAGCAAGGAAGCGCCACGCCGCGCTGCGCTGGACATTTTGGATGAAGCGTACGCGCGCGGCGATCTGACGCGCGAAGCCTATCTGCAAAAATGCGCTGACTTGAGCACAAAATAGCCCCCGCCTGCCAAGCATGCGAGATTCGGGTCGGCGCGGTCAGGCAGCTTCCGCACATCAGCCCTGACGCCTCCCGGCGTTGTCGGGCACCTACGCAAAATATTCAAATTAGCGTCACAAAATTGTCGCCATCAGCCGCGACACTGGCGGCATGAATGACGAGCTTCTACTCCAAACCTTGTCCATCCGGCGTCTGCCGCTGCGCATTGCGCTGGTGACGGAAACCTATCCACCCGAAATCAACGGCGTGGCGATGACGATTGGCCGTCAGGTAGCCGATTTGCAGGCTCGTGGACATCAGATACAGCTGGTGCGACCACGCCAGAGCGCGCTCGACACCGCCACGCAAAACGCCAGTCTGGAAGAAGTGCTCAAAGCGGGGGTGGCAATCCCACGTTACGCCGGCTTGAAAATGGGGCTGCCCGCCAAATCAGCGCTAACCCGCCTGTGGAGCGTGAAGCGGCCCGATCTGGTGCACATCGCAACCGAAGGGCCGCTGGGCTGGTCGGCACTGGCAGCGGCCAACAAACTACGCATTCCGGTCAGCACCGATTTCCATACCAACTTTCACAGCTACAGCCAGCATTACGGTATCGGCTGGTTGCGCCGCCCGATATTGGCCTATTTGCGCAAATTTCATAACAAATCCTTCGTCACGCTGGTGCCCACCGAAGGCATCAAGCGCGAATTGCAGACCCACGGTTACGGCAATCTGGAAGTGGTGTCGCGGGGCGTTGACGCGGCGCTGTTCAGTCCGGCGCAACGGGATCCCGGGCTGCGTTCCGCCTGGGGCGCCGATGACGCAACGCAAGTGGTGCTCTACGTCGGCCGTCTGGCACCGGAAAAAAATCTGCCACTGGTATTAGAAGCCTTCGCTGCCATGCATGCCGCCAATCCGGCCACGCGGCTGGTACTGGTGGGCGATGGCCCGGATCGCGCCGCGCTGCAGGCTGCGCATCCGCAGGCCATCTTTTGCGGCATGCGCAGCGGCACTGACCTGGCGCGTCACTACGCTTCGGCCGACGTGTTCCTGTTCCCGAGCCTGACCGAAACCTTTGGCAACGTCACGCTTGAAGCGATGGCCAGCGGCCTGGCAGTGCTCGCGTATCACTACGCGGCGGCGGAAGACCTGATCCGAAACGGCGAAAACGGTCTCACCGTCGCTTACAACGACGCGGCGGCCTTCATCGCCGCCGCGCGCAGGCTGTCCAGCGATACCCGGCGCGCACAGCAATTGGGTATCGACGCGCGGCTGACCGCGCAAAAAATGAACTGGGATGCGATCCACGTGCGCTTTGAACAGGCGCTCTACGACATTGTCGACAAGGAGACAGATCATGCAGCGGCTCAACTGGCACTGGCAAGAACTCGGTGAATGGGAAGCCCCGCTGGCCGCGCGCTTCAATCGCGCTGGCCAGCGGCGCGGTATGCTTGGCCTGTTTCGGCTCATCAGCCGCCTCGGTGATGGCGTGTTCTGGTATGGGCTGATGCTGGGTTTGCTGGCGCTGTACGGCCTGGCCGCGTTGCCCGCCGTCATCAACATGGTGCTGGCCGGGCTGGCCGCCACGCTGATCTACAAATGGCTGAAAAAAACCACGCTGCGGCCGCGCCCGTGCCACCAGTTCGGGCAGATCGTCTGCCTCACCGCGCCGCTCGACCGTTTCAGCTTCCCGTCCGGCCATACTTTGCACGCCGTGGCGTTCAGCCTGGTGGTGATCCAGTATTACCCCGCGCTGGCCTGGCTGGTGCTGCCGTTCGCAGCACTCGTGGCGGTGTCGCGGCTGGTGCTGGGACTGCATTATCCGACCGACGTGCTGGCCGGGATTGCGCTGGGTGGGGCGGTGGCACTGGTGTCGATGTGGGTAATTTAAATATGGATCACACTTGTTAAGACTTCCAATACGTGCCTGTCAGGCCACTGACTGATCGCGTTCCGAAAATACTTCTTTCGCTGCAAAGGCACCATTGAGCGCCGCAGGAAAACCGGCATACACGGCCATTTGCATGATAATTTCCATCACTTCCTGCCGGGTACAGCCGACATTCAATGCGCCGTGAATATGAACCTTGAGTTGCGGTTGCGCGTTTCCCAAAGCGACCAATGCCGCGACCGTAGCAATTTCACGCTCCTTGAGTGAAAGGATGCCACGGGAATAAATGTCGCCAAACCCGAATTCGATGACGTAACGGGCAAGATCAGGGGCCACATCTGCAAGCGACGCAATGACCCGTTCTCCGGCGGCACCGTCTATTTCACGCAACTTTTCCAGACCTCGGTCAAAACGTGTGTCTGCTTGAAATACTTCGTTTGTTTGCATCATGGCGTCACCTTTTTGTGGGTGCTTTCAATTTGGCGATCATGCTTCGATAAATTCGAATTTTCTCGTCAAGCGTGTCAGCGCAGGCCGCAAGCGCGGTCATTTTGGCAACCAATCGCTCGCGATGGCGCGTGAGCATCGCAAGCCTGGAATCCAGGGTCATCTCGCCTTGTTCGCGCAGCTGCGCATACCGCCTGATTTCAGCGAGTGGCATGCCAGTCAGCTTCAGTTTCAGCACAAATTCAAGCCATAGCACGTCATTGCTGTGGTAGCGCCGATGGCCGTTACTTGCCCGTCCAACTGGTTTAAGTACGCCAGCCGACTCATAGAAGCGCAGCGTATGCGCAGTCAGCCCGGTCAGCCGGGAAAGTTCGCCGATAGAAATGAAATTGCTGGTCACGATTCAGATACTAGAACTTCGAGCGCACTCTAAGTCAAGCGCCGATAACGAGATTCTAAAAGCTGCTTGCGGGTACCTGACCGTTTATTGATTGTGGATGGGCGTAACAAACAAACAATCCACCGGCAGCGGCTGCCCACGCCGTATCTGCCCCCGGGTGTAGTGGTTCAGCCGATCCCGCGCACGGGTCGGACAGCCGCCGTTGGCGTCGGCCAGTGTGCCGCGCGTCTGCGCCAGCTGGTTGATCTCGCCCAGCCGCCGGGTGGTCTGCGTCACAAAATAATTAAAGCGGTCGGGTACACGAGCATCAAACCGTGCGGCAGCACCGTACAGCATCTGTGGCAACCAGCTGCGCCGCAATACCGTGTCGGCACGCGCCAGCAGGCGCGTAGCACGGCGTGCGACGTGATTTTCCACGTTGAAATGCCGCGTTACCAACTGGCAGATTTCAGCCTCGCCGCTGTTGAGCAGGGCTTTCGGCGTGGTCAAAAGATGTGGACGGATGTGTGCGTCCATCGCCCATTCGGCGCAGGCATGGGTGAGCACCGGCACGTTCAGCCACAGATGTTCATGTGCGGGCACAAAATGGTGGTGGGCGATGATGTCGACCAGCAGGTGGCTGCAATAACCCAGTGCCAGCGCACGGCTGGGGTCGTCCTCGGCGGCGTGCAGCATGCGCAGGGCATCATCCCAGTTGTGAGTGTCGCTGAACGCCTGGGTGCCGACGTGTTTGCCGACGATGGCAAGATCCGGCAGGCAGGCACCGGCCAGCACCAGTTTGGGGTAGCGCGCGGCGGCGCGGCGCAAGGCCGGATCAAGCAGCGGCACGCCCCACAGCAGCCATTGCGCAAAAAATACATGGGTGTACAAGCCCCATGCCGCCGCATCGCGCGATTGCAGCAGCAGTGGCAGGGTCCATAACAGCAGGCGTAAGGGCTTGTTCATGCTGGCAGATTAGGGGCTGGATGCGACAGCGCGGTGAAGTTGCGGTGAAACTTTGATGAAGCCGCGCTGCTATAATCCGGCGCTTACCCAACTTGTTACGGAATGCTCATGTCTGCTCTGATTTGCGGCTCACTCGCCTACGATTCCATCATGGTGTTTCAGGATCACTTCAAAAATCACATCCTGCCGGAAAAAATCCACATCCTGAACGTGTCGTTTCTGGTGCCGGAACTGCGCCGCGAATACGGCGGCTGCGCCGGTAACATCGCCTATAACCTGAAACTGCTGGGCGGCGATCCGCTCATCATGGCCGCGTGTGGCGACGATTTTGCACCGTATGCAACCCGGCTGGACAAGCTGGGCATTGCCCGCACACATATCCGCAACGTGCCTGACAGTTTCACCGCGCAGGCTTTCATCACCACCGATTTATCCGACAACCAGATCACCGCGTTCCACCCTGGCGCGATGAATTTTTCGCACCTGAATCAAGTCAGCGACGCCCGCAACGTCAGCATCGGTATCGTTTCACCCGATGGCCGCGACGGCATGCTGCAACACGCCGAACAGTTTCACGCGGCGCAGATTCCGTTCATCTTCGATCCGGGTCAGGGCATGCCGATGTTCGACGGCGCTGATTTACTGCACTTTGTCGAGCTGGCTGATTACATCACGCTCAACGATTACGAAGCCGAGCTGCTGCAAAGCCGCACCGGCAAAACGCTGGCACAACTCGCCAGCCAGGTGCGTGCATTGATCGTCACCAAAGGCGAGCAGGGCTCCAGCATCTATGCCGATGGCGAAATGATCGACATCCCGTGCGCCAAACCCGCTGCCGTGGTCGATCCGACCGGTTGCGGCGACGCTTACCGCGCCGGGCTGCTATACGGTATTGATAAAGGCCTGGACTGGGCCACGACCGGCCGCCTCGCCAGCCTGATGGGCGCGCTCAAAATTGCCCAGCGCGGCGCGCAGAACCACACCCAGGGTCGCGCAGAAATTGGCGCGCTGTTCAAGGCCGAATTTGGCTATGATTTGAATTGATGCGGTCTTGAACCAAGCCCATTACGACGTGTCTTTCTTCACATCATCAACAGGAGCGCGATCATGAACTTATTAAAACCCCTGGCACTGGCGCTGGCGATCACTTTGGGGCTGGGCGGCTGCGCCAGCGGTCTGGGCAGCTCGGATTACAGCCGCAGTCAGGCGCGCACGGTGCAGGAAGTACGCAGCGGCGTCGTCACCGAGGTGCGCGTGGTCAACATCGAAGGCAGCAAATCACCGATCGGTACCGGTGCCGGTGCCATCGTCGGCGGCGTGGCGGGCAGCACGCTGGGTGGTGGCCGGGGCAATATCGTTGGCGCGGTGGTGGGGGCGGTGGCCGGTGGTCTGGCCGGTTCGGCGATTCAGGAAAGCGCCACCCGTCAGCGCGGCCTGGAAATCACCGTGCGGCTCGATTCCGGCCGCACCATTGCGGTGACGCAGGGCGCCGATCAGGACATCCGCGTTGGCGACCGGGTACGCGTATTGAGCAGTGACGGCACCACCCGGGTAACGCGTTGAGCAGACGTTAAAAAACCCGGCAAGCCGGGTTTTTTAACGTCCTGTGGTGGGGTTGCCTGCTTATTGCGCGTTGTACAGCGCAATCAGTTTTTCCCACTGTTGGGCGGTGAGGATTTTTTTCGCGTTGTCGCGGCACGCGAGCTTGTTCAACACCAGCTTGTTTTCATCAAGATTCAGTGTCTTGAGCTGTTTTTGCACTTCCGCCCTGGATTTGCCATCAAGCATCGCCTGGTTGATCGCCAGACGCTCAGCAACAATCGCCTTTTCCATCTGCACGCGCTGCGCTTGCGCCTTGGCGCGCCATTCGCCCAGTTTGGCTTTCTGTTCTGCGGTCAATGCAAGTTCATCGGCCTGTTTAACCATAATCGGCATCAACGAGGGTGCGGGTGAAACATAGCTCTCCAAAGCCTGGCGCTCACCCGCAAAGGCGGCACCGGTAACGCCCGCTAAGGCGGCAACTAAAGTCAGGGTACGCAGGATTTTCATAGTCGACCTTTGGTATGAAATGGATGAAGTAAACATTAGATAACGCTAATGTTTCTGGGGCAATGTGGCATCTTGCCGCAGCCGAAGCGTTGCGGGTGCTCATGCAGTACGCCACGTAACCGAATTTTCACCGCGATGTCACAGCCCCGTCATGCCGCCTGCTTAGTGTTCACTCCAATGTCATCAAATCGGAGTGAATGCCATGTTGAACCTGCAAAGCCATACCCAAACACACAGCAAGCCGCGCCTGAGCGTCGCGCTGGCGCGTAACGAAAGTGAAATCCGCGAAGCGCAACGGCTGCGTTACCGGGTGTTTGCCGAGGAAATGGGCGCGCGCCTGACAATCAAAGAAGCCGGGCTGGATCAGGACCATTTCGACGCCTATTGCGATCACCTGCTGGTACGTGACAACGCCAGCGGTGAAGTTGTCGGCACCTACCGTATCCTGCCGCCACACCAGGCGCGGCGCATCGGCGGCTATTATTCGGAACAGGAATTCGACTTTACCCGGCTCGCCCATCTGCGCGACAGCATGGTTGAAATCGGCCGCTCGTGTGTCCATGCCGATTATCGTGGCGGTGCGGTCATCACCCTGCTGTGGTCGGGGCTGGCCGATTATCTGCGCGTGCGCGATTACGATTACCTGATGGGCTGTGCCAGCATCAGCATGGCCGACGGCGGCCACACGGCGGCCAGCGTGTATCGCCGACTTGCCGAAACGCGCCTGGCACCGGTTGAATGGCAGGTATTTCCACGCCACCCGTTGCAGCTCGACCAGCTCGACGACACGCTCAAGCTCAGCACCCCGCCGCTGATCAAGGGCTACCTGCGCGTCGGCGCGTTTGTCTGCGGCGAACCGGCGTGGGATGCCGATTTCAACACCGCCGACCTGATGCTGCTGTTGTCGGTAAAGGAAATGAACCAGCTCTACGCGCGGCATTTCATGCACAAATAAGTCGGGCTGCGCAGGCAGCGCGCATCGGGCACAATGCGCAGATTGCCTATTCTGGATATAACTTGATTATTCGTGCCCTGCGCTTGACCGGTTTGACGCTGCATCTGCTGCTGGGTCTGCTGTTGCTGTCACTGCTGTTACCGCTGTTGCCTGAAGCACGCCGCGCTGCAATCCGGATGTGGTGGTCGGATCGGCTGATACGCCTGCTCGGTATCCACCTGCGCGTGGTCGGCGTCACACCGGCGCAACATGGCGTGCTGTTTGCCGCCAACCACGTGTCCTGGCTGGATCCGTTTCTGCTGCTGGCGCGCCACCCGGCGCACTTTGTCGCCAAGGCTGAAATCCGCAGCTGGCCGGTGCTGGGCTGGCTGGCAGCGCAGTCCGGCACGGTGTTCATCGAGCGCCAGCGCAGCCGCGATACCGGGCGCGTGATGCGTGCGCTGGTCGCGTTGTTGCAGCGCGGCGACGACGTTGGTCTGTTCCCCGAAGCCACCACCAGTGACGGCACCACGCTGTATCCGTTCAAGCCGTCGTTATTACAGGCTGCGGCAGACAGTGGCGCAGCGCTATGTCCGGTCGGCGTGCGCTACGTCAACCCCGACGGCAGCCGCAATCTGGAAACGCTGTTTATTGGCGAAACCGGGCTGTTGCATTCATTGTGGGCGGTGAGCGGCGCGCGCGGCATTGTCGCGGAACTGCATTACTGCCCGTTAATTGACGCCGCCGGGCATGACCGGCGTGAACTGGCGCAATTGGCCGAAACCGCTATTGCCAGCGCGTTACACCTGCCAGTCCAGCGCACGCCACCTGAAATACCCGGCGATCGTCCAGCCGCAGCGCGCTGAGCTGACCACCCCACAGGCAGCCGGTATCCAGCGCCATGCAATCGGTTTCGACGCGCAAACCCAGCGCCGACCAGTGGCCGAACACAATCGGGCTGCCGATGCTGGCACGCCCCGGCACCTGAAACCACGGCACGCAGCCGGGCGGCGGTTGTTCCGGCGAGCCTTTTGTCTTGAATTCCATCACACCGTCAGGGCTGCAAAACCGCAGCCGCGTCATGGCGTTGGTAATCAGCCGCAAGCGGTCGATGCCGTGCAGACTTTC
Organism: Sideroxydans lithotrophicus; assembly: GCA_022736605.1. Lineage (GTDB taxonomy): Bacteria > Pseudomonadota > Gammaproteobacteria > Burkholderiales > Sulfuriferulaceae > Sulfuriferula. The sequence goes on along the minus strand of DZDB01000009.1, from coordinate 18,605 downwards.
CTCCCAGCGATCCGGGTGATTGCCATACAGGTGCGCGAGAAAGCCGCGATAGTTAGGCGCCCGCAGCCGGGTTTCGACCTCACCCGCCAAGTCCAGCGCCTGCGCCGTGGTCCACTGCGGCAACAACCCGGCGTGTACCATGAAATAACCCTCGGCGGCATACGCCAAAGGACGATGCCGCAGCCAGGTCAATAACGCATCGCGATCCGGCGCGGTGAGGATACCGCCCAGCGTATCGCTGCGGTGCGGCTTCACAAAACCTTCGGCCACCGCCAGCAGGTGCAGGTCGTGGTTGCCCAGCACCACCGTGACGCTGTCGCCCATGGCGCGCGCCCAGCGCAGCACGGCGAGAGAATCCGCGCCACGGTTGACCAGGTCGCCAACCAGCCAGATGCGGTCGCGCGCCGGGTCGAACTCGATGCGTTGAAGCAACTGCTGCAATGCCTCGTAGCAGCCCTGCAAATCGCCGATGGCATACGTGCTCATGTTAAAATGCACCCCTTGTCTCGTCGTGGTCTGCCATGCTGTCCCATCTCAATTCCCCCCAGCGCGAAGCGGTCAAATACCTGGACGGCCCGTTGCTGGTGCTGGCCGGTGCCGGTTCGGGCAAGACCCGCGTCATCACCCAGAAAATCGTCTATCTGATCGAAGAATGCGGTTACGCGCCACAGCATATCGCCGCCATCACTTTTACCAACAAGGCGGCACGCGAAATGCAGGCGCGCGTCGCCAAGCTGTTGCAGGGCAAGCCCGCCAAGGGACTGACAGTGTGCACGTTTCACGCGCTCGGCGTGCAGATCCTGCGACAGGAAGCCGGACGGCTGGGCTACAAGCCGCAATTCTCGATTCTCGATTCGGCCGATGCGATGCAGATTGTAAACGAGATACTGAAAACCACCGACAAGCAGGAAATCCGCCGCGCACAATGGCGTATCTCGGGCTGGAAAAACGCGCTGCTGTCGCCCGCCGCCGCGCTGGACAGCGCTGAAAACGACCTCGATGCGACCTACGCCAAGGTCTACCTGCGTTATCAGGACACGCTCAAGGCGTATCAGGCGATGGACTTTGATGACTTGATCCGGCTGCCTGCGGAATTGTTCGCGAATGACCCGGAAGTGCTGGAAAAGTGGCGCAAGAAGCTGCGTTATTTGTTGATGGACGAATACCAGGACACCAACGCCTGCCAGTATCAAATCGTCAAGCTGCTGAGCGGTGTGTCGGGCGCGTTCACCGCAGTCGGCGACGACGACCAGGCGATTTACGGCTGGCGCGGTGCCGATGCAAAAAACCTGCACCAGCTGCACGATGACTACCCGCGCCTCAAGGTCATCCAGCTGACGCAGAATTACCGCTCGACCGTGCGCATCCTGCGTGCCGCCAACAGCGTCATCGCCAACAACACCCGACTGTACGAAAAAAATCTGTGGAGCGAGCACGGCCACGGCGACCCGCTGCACGTGATGGCAGCCAAAGATGAAGAAGAAGAAGCGCAGAACGTGGTGATGCGCTTGCTGGCGCACAAGTTCGAGCACCGCACGCGCTTCGGCGATTACGCGATTCTGTATCGCGGCAATTACCAGGCGCGCGTGTTCGAGCAGTTTTTGCGCAATGAGAAAGTGCCCTACGCAATGTCCGGCGGGCAATCGTTTTTCGAAAAAGCCGAGATCAAGGACATCATCGCTTACATGCGCCTGCTGGCCAACAGCGACGACGACCCGGCGTTCATCCGCGCCGTGACCACGCCGAAGCGCGGCGTCGGCACGGCGACGCTGGAAAAATTGGGCGAATACGCCGGGCAGCGGCACGTCAGCCTGTTCGAAGCGGCGTTCGAGGCGGGTTTTCAGAGCCAGATGGCGGCGCGCCAACTTGAGCCCTTGATGGAATTCTGCAATTTCATCAACGGCCTGGAAGCGCGCGTGCGCAAAACCCCGGCGGCAGAGATCATGGCCGAACTGCTCAAGGCCATTGCCTACGAAGCCTATTTGTTCGACAGTGAAGAAGCGCGCAGCGCGCAGAGCAAGTGGAACAATGTGCTGGAATTTACCGGCTGGCTCGGCAAGAAGGGCGAGGCAGACGACAAGAATGTGATCGAATTAACCCAGACCATTGCGCTGATTACGCTGTTGGAAAACCGCGACGATGACGAAGTCGACGCAGTGCGCATGTCCACCATCCACGCCGCCAAGGGGCTGGAATTCGGCCATGTGTTTCTGGTGGGCGCAGAAGAGGACATCCTGCCGCACCGCGAATCGGTGGAAAACGGCACGCTGGAGGAGGAACGCCGCCTGATGTACGTTGCCATTACGCGCGCGCAACGCTCGCTGACCATCAGCTACTGCAAACGGCGCAAACGTGCCGGCGAAATACAAAGCTGCGAGCCGTCACGCTTTATCAGTGAAATCTCGGATGAAGATGTGCGCAAGCCCGGTGCCAGGCTCGACCCGATCGAACAGCGTCAGCAGGGCAATGCGCGGCTGGCGCAACTCAAGGCGATGCTGGCGGGGACGTAGGCTTCGACAGCGCAGGTGTGGATTTGAGTGCCGGCTGAACGGCAACAGTGGCAGGCGCATGACCATCCGGTACTTTAAGCATGGCGTCGCTGATCTTGTGTGCTTCGGTCTGCGCCGCCGCCACTTCATCCGGCTTGAGTTGCCACACCACACTGTCGCGCGCCTTCACTGCGTCGTCCACGCCCTGTGCAGCAGCCAGATTGAACCAGGTGTAGGCCTTGACCTTGTCGGCAGGGGTGCCGGTACCATACTGATACATCCGGCCCAGCCGGTATTGCGCATCCGGATTGCCGCGCCGCGCGGGCAGCTCGATCCACTTCAGCGCCGCCTGGTAATCCTGCACCACGCCCCGCCCGTCCAGCAACGCAACGGCATACCAGTACTGGGCTTCCGAGTTACCACCGTGGGCGGCCTTGGCAAACCACCTGGCTGCTTCGCGGTTATTGACGATCACGCCTTCACCGTTGGCGTAAAGCTTGCCCAGCTGCAACTCGGCATCGGTGTCGCCATTTTTTGCGCGCGTCGACAATGCGGCAAAACGCTGATCGCCGTCGTCTATCGCGACGCCGTTCAGGCTGGGTTGATGTTGCAGATTGCCCCCTATCAGCCAGACCAATAACAGCACGAAGGCCAGCACATACAGCCCGATTTTGAGCGCACTCAAAGTCCAGTAGCGTTCGCGGCAGTCACGGCAACGCAGGGCGGTAAACAGAAAACGGTGCAGCAGCGAATCACCCGCGCGTAACGAAGCGACCCGATACTTCTCGCTTCCGCACGCAGGGCAGGGTTTAGGCATGGCTTGGTTCAGCGAATACGGTGGACAAAGCGTGAATCTTCACCCACCGTGGCCGATCAGGATTTTTTGCTGGGGGCTGCCGGGGCGGCTGCTGGAGGCGTGGCCGCTGCAGGTGCAGTTGCAGGCGCTGCTGCGGCAGCAGGTGCGCCGGGAGCAGCGGCGGGGGCAGCAGCACCCGGTGCAGCAGCGGCCGCACCTGCTGCTGGCTCAGGCGGAACAAATTTAGCGCCGGCATCGTCAGCCATGTAAGCCACGGCACGTTCCACTTCGAGGTCAGACAAATCAGGATTGCCACCACGTGCGGGCATCTGGTTGAAACCACCCAGTGCGTGCTTGATGAGCGTGTCGTAGCCTTTGGCAATACGCGGTGCCCAAGCGGCTTTGTCGCCAAATTTCGGCGCGCCGAGTGCGCCCGGTGTATGACATGCGGTACAGACTTCAGCAAATACCTCGCTACCCTGTTTGTCCACGCGAACCGCATTGGCATCCACGATCACCACATCACCTACCGGCTTGATGCGGGCATCCGTTGCTTTATCGTTATAGGCCAGCGAATCATGCTCGCCATGTGTGCCCTGAATATGAGCAATCAAACCAATAATCAGCGCAATCGCTATGAGAGGCGCAAACATTCCAGCCCACAGCGCGACAAAAAACTGCTGTGGCGTTGTTTTGGTCATCTTGACGTGATCATCGCTCATGCTTACATCCCTTAACGGCAAAAAGATTAAAACGCGGATTATAACGGTAAAACCCGCTTGCGCAAAAGCACCAGATGTAGACTCGCTGCGTGAAAATCGCTATTCTTGCCCCCTCCACGCGCCCATAGCTCAGATGGATAGAGTATTGGTTTCCGAAGCCAAGGGTCGCAGGTTCGAATCCTGCTGGGCGCACCACCTTATCAATCCCATCCGGCAGGTACACACATGGCAGGCCTGGACAAAAATACCCCCACCCCGACTGAAATCAAATTGCACCAGCAGTCGCGCTACATGGAAATCGCCTTCAACGACGGCAGCCGCTTCAACCTGCCCTATGAATTACTGCGCGTCTATTCGCCGTCTGCCGAAGTGCGTGGCCACGGCCCTGGTCAGGAAGTATTGCAGGTGGGCAAACAGAACGTCGAAATCACCGGCATCGAGCCGGTCGGCAGCTACGCGGTACAGCCGATTTTTTCCGATGGCCACGACACCGGCATTTTTTCCTGGGACTACCTGTACGAGCTGGGCATGAGCCAGGACACGCTGTGGGCGCGCTATCTCGAACGCATGGCCGAAGCGGGTGCCGCGCGCACACCGATTCCCGGCTTTGATGATCGTCCAAAATCCAAATAGCGACCCGTTCGCGATTGACTGGGGCGCGTCGTCCGACGCGCAGCTTGCCTGCAAGGTCGTCCTCATCAACCCGTATGAGCTGGGGCGGCAATCGTTTAATCTCGCCGCACCTACCGCGCTGCTCAAGACCGCCGGATTCGACGTCGCCTGTCTCGATTTAAGCCTGCAAAAACTCGACCCGGCCGTGCTGAACGACGCCGCGCTGGTGGTGCTGCATCTGGGCATGCATACCGCCACCCGCATCGCCATTGCCGCGCTGCCGAAAATCCGCGAGCTGGCGCCGCACGCCGAACTGGCCATGGTCGGCCTGTACGCGCCGGTAAATGCGGCACTGTTGCATGAACTTGGGGTGAAAACCCTGATTGGCGGTGAATACGAACCGGAACTGGTCGCGCTGGCGGAGCGCGTGCGCAACGGCGATTTGCCCAGCCACAACAGCACCAGCGTGCCGCTTGCCAAAGTCGAATTCATCACGCCAGACCGCAGTGGCCTGCCGCGCCTGACGCGTTATGCACACCTGATGCTGCCCGACGGTGGCCAGAAAACCGTCGGCTTCACCGAGACCACGCGCGGCTGCAAGCACCTGTGCCGCCACTGCCCGGTGGTACCCGTGTATCAGGGCAAATTTCGCCCGGTGCAGATGGGTGTGGTGCTGGCCGACATCGAGCAGCAAGTGGTCGCAGGGGCACAACACATTTCGTTCGGCGACCCGGATTTTTTCAATGGACCGACGCATGCGCTGCGCATTCTTGAAACGATGCGCGCGCGTTTCCCCAACCTGAGTTTCGACGCCACCATCAAGATTCAGCACCTGCTCGAGCACGCCGACCTGCTGCCTGCACTGCGCGACGCGGGTTGCCTGTTTATTACCAGCGCGGTCGAAGCGGTGGACGACGCCATACTCGAGCACCTCGACAAGCACCACACCCGCGCTGATTTCGCGCGCGCCTTACAGCTGTGCCGTGAACACGGCATTTTCCTCGCGCCGACGTTTGTGCCGTTCACGCCCTGGACCACGCTCGACGGCTATCTGGATCTGCTGCGCGAAATCCTGCGCCTGAAACTGGTGCAAGCGGTGCCGCCGGTGCAGCTGGCGATTCGCCTGCTGGTGCCGCAAGGCTCGTATCTGCTGCAACTTCCCGGCTTTGCCGAGCGCCTGCAACGGTTCGATCCCAGCCTGCTGGGCTACCCGTGGCAACACGCCGACGAGCGTGTCGATGCCTTGCAGCAGCAAATCATGGCGACCGCGATGCAGCTCGAAACCGCACCCCGTGACGAAGCTTTCAACGCGATCTGGCAACTGGCCCACGCCGCCGTTGGCCTGCCCGCACCGAGCCTGGCGCACGCCGATTTCGGCGAAACCATCGCGCGCCTGTCCGAGCCCTGGTACTGCTGCGCCGAGCCAACCGACCAGCAACTGCAGTCGTTCTGAACCATGCCGCGCGTGCTGTTGCTGCTGCCGGTCGCCAGTTACCGCAATCAGGATTTCCTCGACGCCGCGCACGACCTTGGCATTGAGGTGGTGTGCGCTGCAGACCATTGCCACCAGCTCGCCGCCCAGCACGGCCTCACCCCTATCCTGTCACTGCATTTTGACCAGCCCGAAACCGCTGCCGAACGGGTGCTCACTGCGCTGGGGCGGCGCATCGACGCGGTGCTGGCAGTGGATGACGCGGGTGTAGCGCTGGCGGCGATCCTGTGTCAACGCCTCGGGCTGCCAGGCAATCCGCTGGCGGCAGTCCACCTCAGCCGCGACAAGCTGGCATTCCGCCAACTGCTGCTCGAAACCGGATTGAATTGCCCGGCGTTTTATCGCCACCAAACCGGCATGGTGGCTCAACTGCTGTATCCGCTGGTGGTCAAACCGCGCCGCCTGTCGGCCAGCCGGGGCGTGATGCGCGCCAATAATGACGCCGAATTCGCCCTGGCAATCCGCCAGGCGCAGCAAGTCCAGCAACGCGATGACCGCGATGCGACACGGCTCGGCGTGCTGGTCGAAGCGTTCATCCCCGGCGCCGAATACGCGCTTGAAGGCCTGCTGGAAAACGGTGAGCTACGCGTGTTGGCGCTGTTCGACAAACCCGATCCGCTGGACGGGCCGTATTTTGAAGAAACCATTTACGTCACGCCGTCACGGCTCACACTGGCACAGCAGCAGCAAATAAGCCGCAGCGTCGCCACCGCGTGCGCCGCGATGGGCTTGATACACGGTGCAATTCACGCCGAAATGCGCGTCAACGAGCACGGCGTCTGGCTGCTGGAAATCGCCGCCCGTTCCATCGGCGGCCTGTGCGGGCGCATGCTGCGGGCGCGCCTCGGCATGTCACTGGAAACACTTATCCTGCGCCATGCGCTGAACCTGCCAATTGTGCTGCCGGTGGATGACAACGCCAGCGGCGTGATGATGATCCCGGTGCCTGTACGTGGCATTTATCAAGGCGTCCACGGCCTTGATGCTGCCCGCAGCGTGCGCCATATCGATGCCATCCAGATCAGCGCACGCCCTGGCCAACACATCGCCCCGGCGCCTGACAGCGCCAGCTATCTAGGTTTTATTTTCAGCCGCGCCCGCACCCCGGAACGGGCCGAAGCCGCGTTGCGCGAAGCCCATGCCCGGCTGATATTCGACATTCAGCCCGATTTCACACTGTGTAAACAGCAATGAGCCTGTGGCCGCATATCGAACAGGCTATCCGCAGCATCGCGGGCAGCGCATTTCATATCCGCCACCGCGCCCCGGTAAGCGGCGGGTGCATCCATAACGCCTGGCAAATTGACTGCGACGGCACGCGTTTTTTTGTCAAAACCAACCGGGCTGACGCGCTGCCCGCCTTTGCCGCCGAGGCTGCCGGACTGCGCACGCTGGCCGCCAGCCACAGCGTGCGTGTGCCGCAGCCGGTTTGTCACGGCACGGCCGACGGCCAGGCCTATCTGGTGCTGGAATGGCTGGATTTACAGAATCGCGGCAACGCTGCCCAGCTTGGGCAGCAGCTTGCCGCCTTGCATCGCCCGGTTGCGCCGCAGTTCGGTTTTGAGCACGACAACCACATCGGCAACACCCCGCAACACAACGCGTGGCGTGATGACTGGGTCGCTTTCTGGCGCGACCAGCGGCTGGGATTTCAACTGCAACTGGCAGCGAAAAATGGCCTGCCCCGCTCCCTGCAAACGCAAGGGACGCGTTTGATGGCACAACTGGGGAATTTGTTTGCGGGTCACCAGCCGTATCCCTCACTGTTGCACGGCGACCTGTGGCATGGCAACGTTGGCTACACACCCGGCGAAGTGCCGGTCATGTTTGACCCGGCACCTTATTATGGCGACCGCGAAGCCGATCTTGCCATGACCGAACTGTTCGGTGGTTTCCCCGCTGAATTTTACGCTGCTTACCGCGCCGCCTGGCCGCTTGATTCAGGTTATGCGGTGCGCAAAACACTGTATAAGCTGTATCACGTCCTCAATCACGCCAATCTGTTCGGCGGCGGATACGTACAACAGGCCGCAACCATGATGCAGACTTTATTGACCGATTCGAGCTAACCGGAACGCGCCTGATTTATTCAAGCGCCTACTCAGCGCAGACTGGTAACGTATTTTTTCTGCGCTGTGACACTCGCTGCGGCGGCAACTGGCACAGACACAGCCTCAGCCTCCGGCCACAGCGCAAGCAATTCGCGCAACTTCAGCGCAGCCAGAATCAATTTCTCCTGATCCGAATCTTCAGCGGCAGAGAGTATCTGACGGGCATGATTTTTGTCGCTGACAAACTGCTCAATGCCGAAACGCTGGCCGGTTTCGTGCGCCAGCAGAATTTTAAAATGGGTCAAGGCAATCATCGCTTCAGTATTCATTGTTCCGCACTCCGTTGTGGGTTCAAATCATGATGGCGAGCTGGTATCAGGCAGGTATGGCAAGGCGCCAGCACGCGGGAAAGCCCACAAAAAGCAAATCCCATACCAAAACTGCGGTGCGGGCGATGAACGGCATAAAATTACCGACGAGCGGCACTACGCGCATTCAAACGCGCATTGCCTGCTGTCCGTTTCAGGCGAATTGCACCAATTCAGTTCGCGCCGCGATGGCATTTGTGCATGCATGTTGCCTGCCTCGCGACACTGCGATCAAACCTGCTGTTTGCAACACAGGCGTCAGAGCCGGACGATGGTTTGATCCTGACCCGCCTCACGCGCACGAATACTGCCGATGCGATACACCGTCTCGCCCGCCGCCGTCAGCTGTGCCATCGCCGCCGCCGCGTGTTCGGCGCCGACCACCACCACCATGCCGATGCCGCAATTGAAGGTGCGGTGCATTTCGCTGTCAGCGACGCCACCCGCCATTTGCAGCCACTGGAACAACGGCGGCAACGCCCAGCTGCTGGCATCGATATCTGCCATCAGGTGATCCGGCAGGATGCGCGGCACGTTACCGGTCAATCCGCCACCAGTGATATGCGCCATGCCCTTGACCGGCAGGCTTTGCATCAGCGCGAGCAGCGGTTTGACGTAGATGCGCGTCGGCGTCATCAGCACGTCGGCCAGTGGACGGCCATGAAAATCGGCGTTGACGTCGACGCCGCTGACTTCGAGGATTTTGCGGATCAACGAGTAGCCGTTGGAATGCGCGCCGCTCGACGCCAGTCCGAGCACTGCGTCGCCGGGCGCGATGGTGCTGCCGTCGATGATCGCGTCGCGCTCGACCACGCCCACGGCAAAACCCGCCAGGTCGTATTCACCGGGCGGGTACATGCCGGGCATTTCGGCGGTTTCGCCGCCGATCAGCGCGCACCCGGCCTGCTCGCAGCCTTGCGCGATGCCTTTGATGACCTGCTCGGCGACGTCCACATCGAGCTTGCCGCAGGCAAAGTAGTCGAGGAAAAACAGCGATTCAGCGCCCTGTACCAGGATGTCGTTGACGCTCATACCGACCAGATCAATACCGACGGTATCGTGTTTGTTCAACATGAACGCCAGCTTGAGCTTGGTGCCGACGCCGTCGGTGCCGGACACCAGCACCGGGTTTTTGTATTTGGTCGGCAAACCCATCAAGGCGCCGAAGCCACCGATGCCGCCCAGCACTTCGGGGCGCATGGTGCGTTTGGCCCAGGGTTTGATGCGGTCGATCAACGCGTCACCGGCGTCGATATCGACCCCAGCATCGCGGTAGGAAAGGGCGGGTTTGTTGGGTGTGGTCACGGCAGGCTCGCGTTTGTATGGAAAAATTCATGCTATTTTACCGCAAATGAACACACCTCGACCGAACCGCGAATTTGGCTGGATACTCGCCGCCGTGCTTGTCATGGCTGGGCTGCTGTATCTGTTGTCTCCGATTCTCACGCCATTTTTACTGGCGGGCATACTGGCGTATATCTGCGACCCGCTGGCCGACCAGCTGGAACGCTGGAAATTTTCCCGTACGCTGGCAACGCTGGCAGTGATGGCGCTGCTGGCACTTATATTTGTATTGCTGGCGCTGGTATTGCTGCCGATGGTGCAAACCGAATCGAGCCACTTCATCGCCAGCCTGCCGGGCTACATAGACTGGCTGCAAAATCAGGCCGCACCGTGGCTGCAAACCCAATTTGGCATCAACTTACCTGATGCCGCCGGATTCAAAAAACTGCTGACCGATCATCTGCAAGGTGCCGGTAGCGCAGCTGGCAGTGCCGCCGGCTTTCTGAAAACCGGCACACTCAGCCTGGTCAGCTTCGTGACCAATCTGGTATTGGTGCCGGTGGTATTTTTCTATTTTCTGCGCGACTGGGACGTGATGATGGCGCGCCTGGACGAGCTGGTGCCGCGCCGCTGGCACCCCCAAGTGCGCGGCATGGCGCTGGAAATCGACACCGTCCTATCCGAGTTCTTGCGCGGCCAGTTGTCAGTGATGCTGATCATGGCGCTGTTCTACAGCATCGGTCTGTGGCTGGTCGGGCTCGATTATGCGCTGCCGATCGGCATCCTGTCCGGCCTGCTGGTGTTCGTCCCGTATCTGGGTGCGATCTCCGGCATGCTGCTGGCGACACTGGCCGGGCTGGTGCAGTACGGCAACCTGGCCGGGCTGTTGCCGATCTGGGGCGTATTCGCGCTCGGGCAAATTACCGAAGGTTACATTGTGGTACCCCGACTGGTCGGTGAGCGCATCGGCCTGCACCCGGTGGTGGTGATTTTTGTGCTGCTGGCGTTCGGCGAAGTATTCGGCTTTTTCGGCGTGCTGCTGGCGCTGCCGCTGTCGGCAATCATACTGGTGGGCTTGCGCCACGTTAAAGCCACCTATCAGCTCAGCAACCTGTACCGGGGCTAAAGGTATAATGGCGCTTTTTACTGATTGATGAACGTCGCCATGACCGCTCCGCTGCTCGAATCCGCCATTTCTTCCCTGCAATTATTATCGCGTGGCAAGGTGCGCGACATTTATGCGGTGGATGACCAGCGCCTGCTCATCATCGCCAGTGACCGTCTATCTGCTTTTGACGTGGTGCTGCCGACGCCGATCCCGGGCAAGGGCGCGGTGCTGACCGAAATCTCGCATTTCTGGTTCGACAAGCTGGGCAGCGTTATTCCCAACCACCTGACCGGCGACGCGCCGGAATCGGTCGTGTCCGTGAGTGAACGTGCGCAGGTCACGGGACGCGCAATGGTGGTCAAACGCCTCAAACCGCTACCGGTGGAGGCCATCGTACGCGGCTATCTGGTTGGCTCGGGCTGGAAAGAGTACCAGGCCAGCGGCAGCGTGTGCGGCATTGCACTGCCTGCGGGCATGCAACAGGCAGGCAAATTGCCGCAGCCGCTGTTCACGCCGTCAACCAAGGCCGAACTTGGCGCGCATGACGAGAATATTGACTTTACCCGCGCCGAACAATTATTGGGTGCCGACATCGCCGCACAGGTGCGCGACGCCAGCATCGCACTGTATAGCCAGGCGGCAGCGTATGCACTGACGCGCGGCATCATCATTGCCGATACCAAATTTGAATTCGGGCTCGACGCGACAGGCCAGCTGTATTTGATCGACGAGGTGCTGACACCCGATTCGTCCCGCTTCTGGCCCGCCGACCAGTATCAGCCCGGCAGCAACCCGCCCAGCTACGATAAGCAATTCGTGCGCGACTGGCTGGAAGCGTCAGGCTGGAACAAACAGCCACCGGCGCCCGAACTGCCCGCAGAAATCGCCGCTAAAACCGGCGAGAAATACCGCGAAGCCGTGGCGCGCCTGACTACTTGAAGCGCTGATCCAGGTAGTGCGTCACGCTATCGACCAGCAGCGCGTCCTTGTCGGTAAAGAAATGATCAGCATGGGGCGCAACGATCTGTTCTGAACCGGGTTTAGTCTGCAATCCGGCCTTGCGCGCAGCGGCGCCCTTGAGCACCTCAGGCAGGTCATTCTCGCCATACAAATCCAGCACCGGCACCTTGACCTTGCGGTAATCCGCCGCAGTGGGCATGCCAATCGCCACCCACGCCTTGACGTCCGGATCCGGCTTTGCAGTCATATACGCATCACTCATGCGCGACCCCACGCTGTGCGACACGATGGCGATTTTCCGATAGCCTTTGGCCTTGAGAAAATCCACCGCCAGCTGCAACCGCTGTACAGCCTCGGGAAACGTGGCCGGATAAGCCGACGCCTTGGCCGCGCTGTCCAGCACCGGCATTTGCACCGACAGCGTGGTGTAGCCACGATCAGCCAGCTGGCTGCGCAACACGCCAATCAAGCCCCAGTCGGGATGGATCCCCTGCCCATGCACGATAATCAGCGCGGCTTTCGGGTTTTTTGCGACCGTGTAGAGGGTGAGGAATTTGTGGCCGTTGGCCTGTTCCAGATATACCGCATCACCCACCACCACGCCGGGTACCACTTCATCCGCCCAGTTTTTCTCTCGGGCATAATCGGCTGCCAGCGCCGTGCCCGCCAGCATCAGTAAAACCAGCATCCAGATTGCGCGCATTGCATTCTCCTTCATGGGTTCAGGCGAGGCTTAATGCCATTTTTACGCCCAGGCTATAGAGCAGTATGGCAAAAATTTTCTTCAGTGTTGCCACCGGCAGACGGTGTGCGGCGCGGGCACCAAGCGGCGCGGTGAGGATGCTGGCAGCCGCCACCAGACCCAGCGCGGGCAAATACACATAACCCAGACTGTAGGCGGGGAGCGCAGCAAGGTGCCAGCCGGATACAACATAACCCACCGTGCCCGCCACTGCGATGGGAAAGCCGATGGCGGCTGAGGTGCCGATTGCCGTGTGCATTCTGGTATTGCACCACAGTAAAAACGGCACCGACAGCGTACCGCCGCCAATCCCGACCCAGCTTGATACCACGCCGATCACATTGCCCGCGAGCAGCATGCCGGGTGTGCCGGGCAAGCCGCGATGCGCTTTGGGCTTGATGTTGAGCAGCATTTGCGTGGCTGCGTAAAACAAAAATGCGACGAAGAAATAATGCAGGAAAACCGACGGCAGCAAGGTCGCCAGCCAGGCACCCAGCAGCGTGCCACTGATGATGCCAGGGCTGATGCGGCGCAGCGCCTGCCAGTCCACCGCGCCGTGCTGGTGGTGCGCGCGGACGCTGGACAGCGAGGTGAACATGATGACGGCGAGCGAGGTCGCCAGCGCGAACAGCAGCACCTGATCCGCTGCGAAGCCCTCGGCATGAAAAATGAACACCAGCACCGGCACCATCAACAAGCCACCGCCTACGCCCAGCAGCCCGGCGACAAAACCCGACGCCAGCCCAAGCGCCAGATATTGCAGCAGATGCGCGCTGATCACGTTTAGAGCTGGGCTTTCTGGCGCATCGCTTCGTCGTTGAATGCGCCATCAATCTTGTGCACGATGTCTTCCACCAGGCGGAAGCCTTCCACCGGCGCGTCATCTTTCATGTAAAACAGGCGAATCGGGCCGAGCGTCTTGATCGCCTGCGCGCGCTCGATGGCATCCTGCGGTGTGCTCACGCCGCTATTGATGTACATATCGGCGATGACTTTACCGACAATGGGATTTTTATGCGTGCCCGCCTGGGATTTAGCGAGCGTGTCATTCACATCGCCGTCCATGATGTCGTATTTGCAGTGGCTGCCGACGTAGCTTAAAAGTTCGATGAAAGTCATTTGATTTCCTTTTAATGTTGCATGATGAGACCCTCGCGCAGGCTCGCGCCGCAGGTCTTTTCAACGCGTTCGATGTAATACAGCAGATCCATGGGCAGCGTCACACCATCTAGCAATTGTAGCGGAAACAGGTCGCAGGCCAGCACCAGGTCGCAGGCGCTGAGTTGGCCGCCCAGATAAAACCGCTGCTGACTGAGGTGTCGCCCGAGTTCCGGCAAGTGCGACAGCGCGGCGAACTGCTGGTAGCCATCGTAACGGTCATTCGACAGCGCTTCCACGCTCATGCCATAGCGGTGCTGGATGTCGGCCTTGTACGCCGCCAGGCTGGCGGCATCGGCACCGATATCAGCAAACGCCGGTGCCACCGGCGCATGCAGCCGGGCCAGCACCGCATCTATCCGACTGCGCCAGTCCAGCAGCGCGTTCCAGCTGGCGTCGTCCACCCTGATCGGCGTGCCGCCCAGCAGCGTATCCAACTGTGGCAGCAGCGCCAGCGAATCGGTATACACCCGGCCATCAGGCAGGCGCAGTGCAAATTCTGCATGGGCGATACCCAATTCGAAAAAAGTCGCGTCGTCGTCGCGCTGCAGCGGCACGGCATGGTAATCCACGCGCTTGAAAGCCAGCGCCAGACGCACCCGTTGCGCGGCCATCGACGACCAGAAGTGAAATAAAACAGGTTTCCCGGTGTGTGACATTTGTTCAAGTTTCGACAGGCGTGTCATCTTTTTGCCTACAAAGCGTGGGGAGAAATCACCGACACAGACATCTCTACTACAGCCACCCGGCACGGCATGCAGCAAACCGTCGCCAGCAAGTGTAATTAACAGTCCTTAACAGTCTGATTTTTTATTTCGCAGTACACTGATTTCCAGCATTAGAACTTAAAAATCAAACTGCAACGAGCATTTCACTGGTTTTTGACGCAACCAGCCGATTAATTTTTAAAGTTTACCGCGCCGGTCTGGCACGGGTTCTGCTGCATCAACATACAAACGGAATCTTTCAGGACGCACACCATGTTGAAATTCATTGAACGCACTTTTACCTCGGCGCCTGAGATGAGCAAGGAGATACGCAAGATAACCAGGCCACAAACCAAGGCGCAATGCGATCTGGACACGCCTTATCCAAGCCGGGATGGTTACGTGGTAAAGGAAATCAGCTTTGAAGAATTCGCCCGTGCTTTCCAGAAATACTCACGCCAGGGCCAACATGCGGCCTGAGAACAGGCTTACAGCACGCCGACAATATAGTTGTACTCCCTCGGGTCAATCGGCGTAATCGACAGCCGGTTGCCTTTTTGCAGGATACGCATGGTCGCGAGCTCAGGCGTGTCACGGATTTCCTTCAACGCCATCAAGCGCGTCTTGCGCACCAGTTTCACATCCACATTCATCCAGCGCGGTGCCTCGCGCGTCGCCTTGGCGTCAAAATATTTATGCTTGACGTCAAACTGCGTCTCATCTGGATACGCCAGACGGCTGACTTCCGCCAGCCCCGCAATGCCGGGTTCGGCACAGCTGGAATGATAAAACAGCACCTTGTCGCCCACCTGCATCTGATCACGCATGAAATTGCGCGCCTGATAATTGCGAATCCCATACCAGGCCACGCTCTGATCCGGCATGGCGGCCAGATCATCTATGCTCACGTCGGACGGTTCCGACTTCATTAACCAGTAACGCATCACGGCTTCATCCTATACTGTTGGTCTTTGCCGATTTTACTGGAATTCAACATGCCCACGCTTGAAGAAAAACTCATCCGACTTTATCAGCAACCTGAAATTCAGGCGCACAGCTGGGAGCCAGGGCTGTTCTGGAAAGCCATCGACGCGCGCCAGCCGTTTGGTGCACTGAAAGTCGACCCGCGCGAACTCGAAGTGCTGTTTGCCAGCCTGCTCGGTCAACCATCCGAATGCCTTGCTGCACTGAATGCGGAATCCAGTGCGCGCGGCGATTACATGCCGCGCGGCGACTTTCTTGCTGCCAACGCGCGACGTCACGAGCTGCCGTTGTTGACGCGCGTCTACCGCTGAACGTTCTCTGCGCGATAGTCTATATTGGTAGACCACCACCGGCAGGAGATCGCCATGAACGCACTTGAGCACAAACTGAAAGACTGGTTTCTGAACCCGGCAGTTCAATACCACGACTGGGATCCGGCGTTATTCTGGAGAGCTCGCGACGCACATGATCCGTTCGGTGAACTGCGCGTCGATGCGGCCGAGCTGGAAGTCTATCTGGCCGCCATTATTGGCGCGCCATCAGAATGCTACGATGCGGTAAACCACAGCCACAACGGCGAACATTTTTCCGCGTTGCCGCGCGCCGACTTCCTGACCATGTCCGCGCATCGCAATGATTTGCCGCTGTTCACGCCAGCCAACGAGACGCTGCATTAAGCTCGCAAGCGCGGTAACATCCGGGTTTTAAATCGCGGAGTTGCACTTGAAAATCCTTACCGAAACCCGGCTCGACGCCCTCAGCGCAGCGGCGCGGCAATCGCCGCGCCTGCGTGCCAACCACAACCTGCACGCCGATCTGAACGATCCGATCCAGCGCCTCGCCATCGCCATGGAACCCGGCACCTGTATTCGTCCGCATCGCCATGAACAGACGTGGGAAATGCTCAGCGCGCTACGCGGGCGGTTCGTCGTGCTGTATTTCGACGCTGACGGCACCGTTACCCAGCGCAGCCTGCTGGGCGAAGACTGCAAGGTGCTGGAGCACGGCGCAGGCGAATTGCACGCCGTGCTGTCGCTGGATCAAGGCGGCGTGATTTTTGAAGTCAAACATGGGCCGTATCGCCCGATTGGCGAAGCCGATTATTTGCCCGGCTTTGCGGGCGACGACCCGGCGGACAATGCCGCATTGAATGCCTGGTACGCCAGCGCGCAAGTGGGTGACCGCCTTACGACGGCCGCACTCACCCGCTACTGATTTGCTGCCGCGACACGCACAAACGCATCCGCATGAATATCGTTCATCGCGGCCTTGGCAAGATAGGCTTTTTTTCGCGCTGACTTGACCATATCCGGATTGCCACACAGATAAACACGCCAGCCAGTCAGATCAGGGTGCGCCGCCAGCGCCACATCGACCGCGCGCCCCGGCTGGTGAATCGAACTTGCCGAGCCGCCTGAAACGCACGGCGTGTAATGAAAGTGCGGATGCTGCGCAGCCATTTCGCGCAGCTCGTCCACCAGATACAAACCCGCCGCATCGCGGCTGCCATGATACAAATGGATCGCGCCGGCATGCTGCTGATTGAGCGCGTCACGCAATATCCCCATCAACGGCGCCAGACCTGAGCCGGTACCGATCAGCAGTAACGGCTGTTGCGCTGCGCCCGGCAAATAAAAGCAAGCCCCCACCGGCGCGCTGATGTGCAGGCTGTCACCTATTTTCAGCTCATCGTGCACCCAGTTGCTCATGCGCCCCGCCGGCAAGCGCCGCACATGCAGACGCAAATAGGGATCAGACGGCACGCTCGCGAGCGAATAGCTGCGTGAAAACCCCGTGTCGCGGTATACGTTGATGAACTGCCCAGCGCGATAATCCGGTAAAGACGGACAATCCAGGCCGACACAAACCACCTCATCATTGAGCTGACGCAGCGCGGTCACGGTCGCTGGCAATAGCCTGTCGCTGCTATCTGGCAAGCTGATGTCCATATCTGTTGTGGGACGACAGACACAGGCCAGAAAATAATTTTGTGCCTGCAATGTGCTTTTCAGGCCATTCTGCGCGGCACTGGGCACATTGGCATCGGCTGACTGCATCATGCAGGTCTGGCACACGCCATTACGGCATGATGAGGGGATCGAAACACCCTGCCGGGTGAGCGCGTCCAATACCGACTCGCCCGGCTCGCACTGATATACCGCTTCGTTGAAGTGCAATTGCGTCATGGCGCTCGATCCCGGTCTGCTTCTATTTGCCTAACACATCATTGCGCGTGGTTTCGCAGACTGCGCCGACTTCGCCTATCAGCTCGGCAGGCACATTCAACTCTTGCAGCGCCCCCACCAGACACTCAACCACGGCGTCGAAATGGCTGTCGTTCAAACCACGCGCGACCAGGTGAGCGTGGCCTTTGCGCATATCCGCGCCGGTGTAATGCACCGGGCCGCCAAACGCCATGGTCAGAAACGCCTTCTGTTTGGCAGCCTGGCGTTCCATATCAACATCGTCAAAAAAATCGCTAATCCGGTCGTCGCTCAACACCCGACGATAAAACACATCAACCGCCGCATTCACAGCCGCTTCGCCACCAATTTTCTGATACAGATCGTTACTCATTGCGTCACTCCTGGATAAAGTATTGTCTAAACGATTTAAGGTGCATTTAAAATACATCTTAATGGGCAAAAAAACAGGTCTTGACGACCTTTCACGATGTAATATCTAGCCATGCAAAGTAGCCATATAAGAAACATCTTATGGACATCGTAATTTCTACCCTACATGGGCGTCAAGCCTTTTATGCAACTTACCCGATACACTGACTACTCTCTGCGCGTGCTGGTCTACCTTGGGATGAAAACCGATGGATGGGCGACCATTACCGAAATCGCCGGGTTCTATGGCATTTCCCGTAACCATCTGGTTAAAGTGGTACACAGTCTCGCGCAGCAAGGCTTTATTCATACGCTGCGCGGCAAAAATGGCGGCTTGGCGCTGGCGCGCCCGCCTGAACAGATTCAAATTGGCGATGTGGTGCGCGGCAGCGAACCGAATTTTGACATTGCAGAATGCTTTAATCGCGACACAAATCACTGCGTACTGGCGCCCGGCTGCCGCCTGAAATCTATCCTGAACGAGGCGAGCCTGGCGTTTCAGGCGACGCTGGATCGC
>DZDB01000101.1 GCA_022736605.1 Sideroxydans lithotrophicus | reverse complement strand
CACGCGCATGACGATCTGGGCAGTGATAACCACAGCCACGATGACCACGGCCATGGCGGCAAACCACACGAATCGCCCTGGGTCGTCACTGTGCCGTTGATATTGCTGGCGATTCCTTCGCTGGTGGTTGGTTATTTCACCATCCAGCCGATGCTGTTTGGCGATTACTTCAAGGACGCCATTTACATCAACGCCACTGCGCATCCGGCGATGGCCGAATTGCATGAAGAATTCCACGGCGCTTTTGCGATGGCGGTTCATGGCCTGACCACGCTGCCATTCTGGCTGGCCTTTGCAGGCGTTGCGCTGTCCTGGTTCTTCTATATGAAGCGTCCTGATATACCCGCCGCGATCAAGGAACGCTTCAGCCTGGTTTATACCATCCTGGATAACAAGTATGGCTTTGATATTTTCAATGACTGGTTCTTCGCGGGTGGCGCACGCAAGCTGGGCAATCTGCTGTGGCGTTACGGTGATGTGAAGCTGATTGACGGTTTCTTCGTCAACGGTGCAGCGCGTGCGGTGGGCTGGTTCTCCAAGCTGACGCGCCAATTCCAGTCGGGCTATATCTATCATTACGCGTTTGCCATGATCATTGGCGTGTTTGCCTTGATTACCTGGTTTGTACGTACATGAACATGAATAAATACAAGGGAATAGGGATTTTATGTTAGCAGGATATCCACTACTGAGCCTCGCCATCTGGGTGCCGATCATCGCCGGGATGCTGGTGCTGGCGACCGGTTCGGACCGCAATGCGCCATTGGCGCGCTGGCTGGCATTGATCGGTTCGGTGCTGGGCTTCGTGGTGACGATTCCACTCTATACCCAGTTTGATGCACTCACCGCCAACATGCAGTTTATTGAACTGGCGCGCTGGATTCCTGCTTTCAATATCCATTATCACTTGGGCGTTGACGGCATCGCCATGCCGTTCATCCTGCTCAACAGCTTCACCACGGTGCTGGTGGTGATTGCTGGCTGGCAGGTCATTCAGACCAAACCGGCGCAGTACATGGCGGCATTCCTGATCATGTCCGGGCTGATCAATGGCGTATTCGCGGCGATGGACGCGGTGCTGTTCTACGTGTTTTTCGAGGCCATGCTGAT
Source organism: Sideroxydans lithotrophicus (assembly GCA_022736605.1). Taxonomy (GTDB): domain Bacteria; phylum Pseudomonadota; class Gammaproteobacteria; order Burkholderiales; family Sulfuriferulaceae; genus Sulfuriferula. The sequence continues at coordinate 5,780 of DZDB01000101.1, read as the reverse complement.
TCCGATGTTCCTGGTGATTGGCGTGTGGGGCGGGCCGAACCGGGTGTATGCGGCGGTCAAGTTCTTCCTCTACACCCTGATGGGGTCGCTGCTGATGCTGGTGGCTTTTATCTACCTGTATTTCCAGTCTGGCGGCAGTTTCGAGATTCTCGATTACCAGCGTTTGCCGCTCGGGATGACCGCGCAGATCCTGATTTTCATCGCGTTTTTCCTGTCGTTTGCGGTCAAGGTGCCGATGTGGCCGGTGCACACCTGGCTACCCGATGCGCACGTTGAAGCGCCGACCGGTGGCTCGGTGGTACTGGCGGCGATTACCCTGAAAATCGGCGCGTACGGTTTCCTGCGGTTTAACCTGCCGATTGCGCCTGATGCCAGCCATTATCTGTCGGGTTTCATCATTACCATTTCATTGATTGCGGTGGTTTACATCAGCTTCGTCGCGCTGGCGCAAAGCGACATGAAAAAGCTCATTGCCTACTCGTCAATTGCCCACATGGGTTTTGTCACGCTGGGTTTCTTCCTGTTCAACAGCTTGGGCATGGAAGGCGGGCTGGTGCAGATGATTTCACACGGCTTCATTTCTGCCGCGATGTTCCTGAGCGTGGGCGTCATGTATGACCGCCTGCATTCACGCCAGATCAGTGATTATGGTGGTCTTGCGAAAAAGATGCCGATTTTCGCAGCGTTCTTCATGCTGTTTGCCATGGCCAATGCGGGACTGCCTGCAACCAGCGGCTTTATTGGTGAATTCATGGTCATTCTGAGTGCGATCAAGGTCAACTTCTGGTATGCCTTCCTTGCCGCCACCTCATTGATTACCGGCGCTGCCTACACGCTGTGGATGTACAAGCGCGTCGTGTTCGGCAATATCACCAACCCACACGTTGAAGACATGAAAGATGTCAGTCCGCGTGAGTTCAGCTTCCTCGCGGTGCTGGCTGTGCTGATCCTGGCGATGGGAATATATCCCAAGCCGGTCACAGAAATCATGCACGCCTCAGTCAATAACCTGCTCGCCCACGTGGCGTTGAGCAAGCTGCCCTAAGGGCTCGTTAATAGGACTACAGATGAACCTTGCACTTGCCGATCTGATGCCGTTATTGCCGGAGATTTTTCTGCTGACTGCGGTTTCTTTCATCCTGATATTCGATTTGTTTCTCAGTGATGCGCGCCGCTACATTACCTATACCTTAACCTTGCTGGCGTTGTTGGGTTGTGGCTGGCTGACCTTCACCACTGCAACCGGCATGCCGACTTACGCAATGCACGGCATGTTCGTCGATGACATGCTCTCGGATGTGCTGAAACTGATGCTGTATCTCACCGTGGCCATTGTGCTGGTGTATTCACGTGATTACATCCGCCAGCGCGGCATGTTCCAGGGCGAGTTTTTCTCGCTCATCCTGTTTGCCACGCTCGGCATGATGGTGATGATTTCAGCCAGTAACTTCCTCACGCTGTATATCGGCCTGGAACTGATGAGCCTGTCGCTGTATGCGCTGGTGGCCTTGCAACGTGATTCCGCCATCGCCAGCGAGGCGGCGATGAAGTACTTTGTGCTGGGTGCGCTGGCGTCCGGCATGCTGCTATATGGTATGTCGATGCTCTACGGCGCGACTGGCACGCTGGATATCAGCAAAATGGCTGGCGTATTGCAGCAGGGGCTGGGCAATAACGTGGTGCTGGTATTCGGCCTGGTATTTATTATCGCCGGTCTGGCGTTCAAGCTCGGTGTGGCGCCGTTCCACATGTGGATTCCCGACGTGTACCACGGTGCGCCAACCGCGATTACCCTGTTTATCGGTACCGCCAGCAAGATTGCGGCACTCGGTTTCGTATTTCGCATTCTGGCGCAGGGGCTGCAATCGCTGTCGCCCGACTGGCAGTCGATGCTGGTGATCATGGCGGTGCTGTCGATGGCGATCGGCAACATCACCGCCATTGCCCAGACCAATCTAAAACGCATGCTGGCGTACTCGACCATTTCGCACATGGGCTTTCTGCTGCTGGGCTTGCTGGCGGCCGACATCAACGGTTACACGTCCGCCATGTTCTACATGCTCACCTACGTGCTCACCAGCCTGGGTTCATTCGGCATGATCATGTTGCTGTCGCGTAAAGGCTTTGAAGCCGACAAGCTGGACGATTTGAAAGGCCTCAACCAGCGCAGCCCCTGGTACGCGTTCATCATGCTGCTGTTGATGTTCTCACTGGCGGGTATTCCGCCCACGGTGGGTTTCTACGCCAAGCTGTCGGTGCTGCAGGCGGTGGTCAACGCGGGCTATGTCTGGCTGGCGGTGGTGGCGGTGATCTTCTCGCTGATTGGCGCGTTCTACTACCTGCGCGTGGTCAAGCTGATGTACTTCGACAAACCGTATGATCATCATCCGATCAAACCGCAGGCGGATTTTGGCGTGCTGATGAGTGCCAATGGCCTGGGCATGCTGGCACTGGGTATTCTGCCGCAGCCGCTGATGGCAATCTGCGCTTACGCTATCGGTAAATCGCTGTGAATACCACGATTACCACCCTGTTGATAGTCGCGCTGGTCGCTGCCAATCTGCCGTTTTTGCTGGAGCGCATCCTGTTTGTAAAAGCGCCCAAAAGCGGCCAAAAAAACTTTGCCTGGCGCGTGCTGGAACTGGTGCTGCTGTACTTCGTAGTGGGCGGAGTAGGCTGGCTATTGTCCAAAAAAATCGGTGTACCGCAGCAGCAGGGCTGGCAGTTTTATGCCGTAACGGGCTGCCTGTTTATCGTGATGGCGTATCCTGGTTTTGTCTATCGTTACCTCTGGCGTCGTTAGGTTGATGCCTGCGGTAGCCCAAGTGGTTTGGCAAGATTATTGCTTAGGTTGTCCGGTCACTTGGATTCTATTCAACAATAATCAGATATGAGGAGCGCTAATGGCTAGGCCGGAAAAAGTTCGCCTGGGTGAACTTTTGGTTCAGCAAAAGCTGCTTTCTGAAGCACAGCTCCAGCTGGCATTAACCGAACAAAAACGGAGCGGGCGCAAGCTTGGACGTTTTTTCGTTGAAAATGGCTTCGTTACGGAAGATGAGATTTCCGGCGCATTGGCTCAGCAACTCAACATCCCCTACATCGACCTCAAGTATTACAATTTCAATCCTGACACGGTTCGCCTGTTACCGGAAACCCAGGCGCGCCGCTTCCGTGCCATCGCACTCGAGGATCGTGGTGGCGCGTTACTGTTTGGTCTGGCAGATCCCACTGACCTGTTCGCCTACGACGAGATCAGTCGTATCGTAAAAAGGAGCATCGAACTCTCCGTGGTGAACGAGGGCGAGCTGCTCCAGACGATCGACCGCATTTACCGCAAGACCGAAGAGATAACCGATTTCGCCCGTGAACTGGAACAGGATCTGGGCGACACCTATGTGGATTTTGGCGCGCTGGGGGCGACGGCAGGGCTCGAAGAAGCGCCAGTGGTCAAACTCCTGCAGTCAGTATTTGATGATGCAACACAGGTGTGGGCATCTGACATCCACATTGAACCGCAGGAAGGACGGCTGCAAATCCGCTTCCGTATCGATGGCGTGCTGCACCTTCAAACCGAAGCCGACATCAAGATCGCTTCAGCGCTGGCGCTACGGCTCAAGTTGATGTCGGGTCTGGACATCTCTGAAAAACGCCTGCCGCAGGATGGGCGTTTTGCCATCAAGGTCAAACAGCAGCAGATTGACGTACGTATCTCCACCATGCCCACCCAGTATGGCGAATCGGTAGTGATGCGCCTGCTGAACCAGAGTGGCGCGACGCTCAAGCTGGATTCAATCGGCATGCCGTCCGGCATGCTGGAAAGATTCCGTGCGATTCTGCGGCGGCCGAATGGACTGGTGCTGGTGACGGGTCCCACCGGGAGCGGTAAAACCACTACCCTGTATGGTGCGCTGGCCGAACTGAATACGCTGGAAAGAAAATTGATTACCGTCGAAGACCCGGTTGAATATCGCTTGCAGGGGATCAACCAGGTGCAGGTCAACGACAAAATCGAGCTGACTTTTGCACGTGTGTTGCGTTCCGCCTTGCGTCAGGATCCGGATGTGGTGCTGGTAGGTGAGATGCGCGACCAGGATACCGCGCAGATCGGCATGCGTGCCGCCATGACCGGCCACCTGGTATTGTCCACCCTTCACACCAACGATGCAGCGAGTACCCCGATACGTTTGCTGGATATGGGTGTGCCCCGCTATATGGTCGCCACCTCCATCCAGCTCGTGCTGGCCCAACGCCTGGTAAGGATTATTTGCGCGAGCTGCAGCGAAGACTATGCGCTGAAACCCACTGAGCATGCATGGTTGAAAGCCGAGCTCGGGGATGACGTTGACACTCGTCGGTATTTGTATGGACGCGGTTGCGCGCATTGCAGTGGCACCGGCTACCGCGGCCGTACAGGCGTATACGAAATGCTGGAAATGACGGAAGCCGTGGCAGATGCAGCAAACCATCATGACCCGGCGCACTTCATGAAAGCAGCTCAGGCACAAATGGCCGGACAGACCTTGCGCAGGCATGCCGTGGCACTGGCTGCTGCGGGAAAAACCACCGTGGCGGAAGCCATGCGTATCAGCAATCAGTTCGAAGACTAAATGCCTTTCTTTGCCTATAAAGCCCGCAATGCTCGCGGCGAACTCGTGCAAGGCGTGCTCGAAAGCGCCGACAGCGGGGGCGTAGCGGAGCAGCTTTTCAACACTGGCATCACCCCGCTGGAAATCGCGTTGACCGAGAAACCGGCATTAAGCGGTGAAGGTGGCTGGTGGGCGCGCTTGACTGAAGAAAAGATTCGCCCCATTGATGTGCAGTTGTTCAGCCGACAGCTTTATACGCTGCTCAAGGCCGGCGTGCCGATCATGCGCGGGCTGGCCGGTTTGCAGGAATCCGCCATCAAAAAATCGTTTGGGCGTGTGCTGGGTGATATTCGCGAATCGCTGGATTCAGGCCGCGAGCTTTCCGCAGCCATGCGTCGCCACCCCGAGGTTTTTTCTGCTTTTTACCTGAGCATGGTGCGCGTCGGCGAAATGACCGGGCGTCTGGAAGAAATCTTCCTGCGCCTGTTCGATCATCTCGAATTCGAGCGTCTGATGCACGAGCGGGTACGTACAGCCATGCGTTATCCGATGTTTGTGGTGATTGCCATGGCGGTGGCAATCACGGTGATCAACCTGTTCGTGATCCCGGCGTTTGCCAAAGTGTATGCGGGTTTCAACGCCGAACTGCCGCTGATGACGCAGATACTCATCGGTTTCTCCAATTTCATGGTCAGGTTCTGGCCGCTGATCCTGTTATTGCTGGTAGCAGCCGGGTTTGCGTTCAAGATTTATATCGCCACAGTCAACGGCCGCTACCGCTGGGACAAACTCAAGCTGCGCTTCCCGATTGTCGGCAAGATTGTGCTGAAAGGTGCGTTGGCGCGTTTCGCACGCAGTTTCGCGCTGGCCAGCAAAAGCGGCGTGCCCATCGTGCAGGGTCTGAATGTGGTAGCGCAAACGGTGGACAATGCCTACATTGCCAGCCGCGTCACGCAAATGCGTGACGGCATTGAGCGCGGCGAAAGCATTTTGCGCACCGCCGTGACGGCGGGCGTGTTTACGCCGGTGGTGTTGCAGATGGTTGCGGTAGGTGAAGAAACTGGTGAGCTGGACAGCCTGATGGACGAGATTGCCGAAATGTACGAGCGCGAAGTGGATTACGAACTCAAAACCCTGTCGTCGCAAATCGAACCCATCCTGATTGTCGGCCTCGGCATCATTGTTCTGGTGCTT
>DZDB01000100.1 GCA_022736605.1 Sideroxydans lithotrophicus | reverse complement strand
TGCCCGGATTGCGGCGCGCGCAAGGACGATTTCGAACTGATTGAAATCTAGTGTAATGGCCATTCGCGCCTGGATAAAACGGATTATTAAAGATTACGACACGCAGTCCGTTACCCAATTGCGAGCGACATAACGCGCTGGTCACCCAGACCGGCAGGCGACAAACCGAATAATTGCAACGAGGTACAGCGTGAGCGACAGCAAAAATCTGACGGGTATCAAGGTGATGGTGATCGACGACAGCAACACCATCCGTCGCAGTGCGGAAATTTTCCTGAATCAGGCCGGATGCCAGGTCATTCTGGCCGAAGATGGTTTTGACGCGCTGGCCAAAATCACCGAGCATGCACCCGAGATCATTTTCGTCGACATCATGATGCCCCGGCTCGATGGCTATCAAACCTGTTCGCTGATCAAGAAAAATACCCGTTTCAGCGCCACCCCCGTCATCATGCTATCCAGCAAGGACGGCCTGTTCGACAAGGCGCGGGGACGCATGGTGGGCTCCAATGAATACCTGACTAAACCGTTTACCAAAGACACCCTGCTCAGCGCCGTGCAACGCCACACTACGCAGCGCGCGGCCGCTTAACCTGATTGATTGAGGACACCATGGCTATCCAACGCATCCTGATTGTTGACGACTCCCCGACCGAACGTTTTTTTCTGGCTGACCTTCTAGGCAAGAATGGCTACGAAATCAACATGGCAGAAAATGGCACCGAGGCGCTCGAAAAAGCCAAGTCACTCAAGCCCGACCTGATCCTGATGGACGTGGTCATGCCCGGCATGAATGGCTTTCAGGCCACGCGCGCAATCTCGCGCGACGACGACGTCAAGCACATCCCGGTGATTCTGTGTACCACCAAAAACCAGGAAACCGACAAAATCTGGGGCATGCGCCAGGGCGCCATCGAGTACATGACCAAGCCCATCGATGGTGCGGCCCTGTTGCAGAAAATCCGTTCGCTGTAATCCTCCACGAGCTCATTTCATTACCATGTCCAAACGCGTAAGCCTCCGACAATTTCAGCAGGATCTCAGTGCCCGCCTGCAAAATGCCGCGTCTCAGACCTCGCTGGCTACCAGCCTGGCGGTGCGTGTAGGCAGTGAGAACTGGCTGATCGACCTTGCCCACATCAGCGAAGTCATTGCCCCGATGCCGTGGGTCAAAGTACCGATGGCACAGCCTTGGTTCATGGGTGTGTCCAACATTCGCGGCAAGCTCTACAGCGTGGTCAATCTGCCCGGCTTCATCGGCCAACCGGCACTCGTACCCGACGCCGACACCCGCCTGTTGCTGGTCCACGACAGTTTTTCCATCAACGCCGCATTGCTGGTAAACCAGACTTTGGGGCTCCGCAGTATCGAAAACAAACAGCAGGCGACAACCAGTAATGCACCGTGGATTAGTGGCACCCACGCCGATGCGCATGCCGCGAGCTGGCAAATTCTCGACATGCGCGCATTGGTCACCCATCCGGCATTCCTGCAAGCCGGTTTATAAGCTTCACACTCATTATCAGCACACGCTACGCGGAGACAACCATGGCCATCACCTTCCCCAGCTTCAACCTCAAATCCAATAAAAATGGAAACAGTGCCGCTGAACCCCAGCACACCACCCTCATCATGGACGGCCTGCGTAAAATCACCGCCAAGACGCCCGGTACGATACCGCTGATTGGCCACCTGCCACTGGAAAAACAATACAGCATCACGCTGGGCGGCGGTCTGGCGCTGGTGGTACTGTCCGCCGGCCTGCTGATCTACAACACGATCCAGGTGGGACACAAGGTTCAATACGTCGGTACCGCGACCGAAATGCAGATGCTGTCACAACGTATCGCAAAGAATGCCGGTCTGGCACTACTTGGCAGCCCGGATGCATTCAAGGCCTTGAAAGACAGCGAAATGCGCTACAAGACCAACCTGGACGGCCTGATGAATGGCAACAGCAGCATGCCCGCGTCACCTGCTTCAATTCAGCCGTTGATCGCCACGATCAACAGCAACTGGAAACCGATGTCAGCACAGATCAACACCATCCTTGGTCAACAAAAAGTGCTGGTCAGCCTGCGTAGCGACGTCGGCAGCATTAACAAATCGAGTGCGGAACTGCTTGAACAGTCTGAGCAGCTGGTCGGACTGATGACCGATGCCAACTTGAGTCAGCGCCAGATTTCACTGGCCAACCAGATGGTGATGTTGACCCAGCGCATCGCCAAAAACGCCAACACCCTGCTGTCATTTGATACCGTTGACCAGGATGCTATTTTCCTGCTCGGCAAAGATATGGCGCAGTTCAAGGCCGATCTGTTGGGGCTGCGCGATGGCAATGAAAAAATGCGCCTGACTGCTATCGGCAACGCCGACATCCGATCAAAGCTGGACGAAATGGCCAATACACTGGTGCCATTTGAAAACAAAATCAACGGCGTATTGGCCAACATTCAGCCAGTGCTGGAAGCCAAGCAGGCAGGCGGTGGTATTTTCGGCGGCAGTGACACGCTGCTCGCCGACGGCGAAAAAGCCGTTACTGCCTACGAATCAATTGGCTCCATCGGTAACGCGCTGGCCATTTTGGCTGGTTTGCTCGGGTTGACCGGCCTGGCATTGTTTGCGTATATCAATAACAACGAAACGAAACGTCGCGCACTGTTGAGTGAAACCGAAAACAAACGCAACCAGGAAGCGATTTTGCGTCTGCTGAACGAACTCGGCGACTTGTCCGAAGGCGACTTGACCACCAATGCCACAGTGAACGAAGACATCACCGGCGCCATTGCCGACTCGATCAATTTCACCATCGACGAATTACGCATGCTGGTCAGCGGGATCAACCGCGCCACCGAGCAGGTGGACAGCACCACCAGCAAAGCCCAGTTGCTGTCGGACGAGCTGCGTGCCGCCGCGCAACGCCAGTCACAAGAGATTGAGGACACCTCGGCCGCCATTCTGGACATGTCGCAATCGATTAACGAAGTGTCCGTCAGTGCCAGCCAGTCTGCGCAAGTGGCGCACCAGTCACTTGAAGCGGCAGAAAAAGGTACCCATGCGGTGCAAAACTCCATCACCGGCATGAATGGCATTCGCGAACAGATTCAGGACACCGCCAAACGAATCAAGCGCCTGGGTGAATCGTCGCAGGAAATTGGCGAAATCGTCGAGCTGATTTCCGATATTACCGAACAAACCAACGTGCTGGCGCTGAACGCCGCGATTCAGGCCGCCTCCGCAGGTGAAGCCGGGCGCGGTTTCTCGGTGGTGGCAGAAGAGGTACAACGGCTGGCTGAACGTTCCGGCCAGGCGACCAAACAGATTGCCGCAATTGTGAAAACCATTCAGTCCGATACGCATGACGCCGTCGCGGCAATGGAAACCAGCACCCAGGGCGTGGTTGAAGGCGCCAAACTGTCTGACGCCGCCGGTCAGGCGCTGGCCGAAATTGGCCAAGTGTCACGCAATCTGGCTACGCTGATCGAAAACATCTCGACCGCCACCGAGACCCAGGCTGCGGCTGCCGCTAAAGTCGCGCGCAACATGCAGGGTATTCAAAGCATTACCGAGCAAACCTCCTCGGGAACCGAACAGACTGCAACGTCCATTGGCGCATTGAGCGGCCTGGCTGCTGATCTGAAAAAATCCATTTCCGGCTTCAAACTGGCCTGACCTGCCGGTTATCGCCAGCCAAACAGGACGCGCATCATGAGCGAGATTCAAGAATACGACAGTGGCCCGTTGAGTTGGGTAAAGAGCGAAATTGACCAGGCCTTGCTCAAAACCCACGCCGCGTTGAGCCAGTTCGCACCCGCGCAGGACGACCCCGCCACATTACGTACCGCCCGCACCCATTTTCACCAGGTCAGCGGCGCAATTGAAATGGTCGGTCTGCAAGGCGTCACACTGGTGTGCAAGGAAGCCGAAAAGCTGCTGCTGAACGTGGAACAGCAAACTGCACCAAACCCGACCGCTGCGCTGGATTTGCTGATCCGCACGACGCAGGTAATCGGCCTGTATCTTGACGACCTGCTCAAAGGCAAACCGAATCTGGAATTGCGCCTGCATCCGCTGTATGCAGAACTCCAGACTGCCACCGGCAATCTGCACAGCGCCGAGAGCGACCTGTTCTTTCCGGATCTCAGCTTGCGCGCACCCAAAACCGCAGCGGCTTCAACGCCACACTCCGATGCCGACATCAAAGACTTGATCAAAAAATCACGCAGCCAGTTCCAGCGGGGGTTGCTCGGCTTTCTGCGTCAACAAAATGCCGACCAGGGCTTGGCTGCCATGCGCAGCGCCGTCCATCAAATTGAACTGGCGATGACCCTGCCTGCCAATCGCACGCTGTGGTGGGGCGCTACTGCCTTTGTGGATTGCCTGATTAATCACGCGATTGAACCCGATTTCGCCGTCAAGCAACTGTGCGGCCGCATAGACCTGCAAATGCGACGTCAAGCGGATGGCTCGTTTCAAGTGGCTGAACGCCTGCTCAGGGACATTCTCTATTTTGTAGCAAAAAGTGCGCATGTCAGTGCCCACGTCACGCAAGTCAAAGCCACTTTCGGCCTGGATAGCCTGATGCCTTCCGGCTCAGCCGAAAACGCTGAAATGACCGCACTGCAACCCTTGCTGGCGGAATTGCGCAGCCTGCTCGCGCCTGCCAAGGAAACCTGGCTTAAATACAGTGCAGGCAATCACGCCAGCCTGACGCAGTTTCATACCCAGATACTGCAACTCCAGGATCGCGCTGTTGCCCTCAAAAGCACGCCACTGCAATTACTCCTGGCACAAGTTGCACATACCTCTGAGTCCAGCCTGCCAGCTGATCGGCTGGACAGCATCGGACTGGAGGTTGCCACTGCCCTGCTGCTGATACAGAACACGCTGGAAAATTATCAGCACATCACCGGCGAACTGGTGCAACAGGCCGATGTGCAGGTACAGCGTTTGCGTGCCGCCGTTAGCGGCGAACTCGATACGGCACATATCCCTGACGTGCCCCTGCTGGATGAAATGTCGCGCCAGGCACAAGAGCGGTTGCTCATTGCCCAGGTCGCGCACGAAGTCCAGACCAACCTGCAGCAGATTGAAGAAACCCTGGACGCCTTCTTCCGCGACCCGCGCAGCGAGCGTGCTGCGTTGGTTCAAGTGCACAGCCCACTGACACAAGTACAAGGTGCGCTTGGAATTCTGCAACTCGACGATGCCAGCCAGATGCTGCAGGCTGTACGCGCCATCATTACCCGGTTTGGTGATGCCGCCCAGCCGACCGAAGAAGCCGACTTTAGCCTGGTCGCAGATGCGCTCAGCAGCCTCGGACTATACGTGGACGCACTGCGTCACCAGCGCAGCGATGCCGCGCAGATACTGCTGCCAGTCCTGCGCAAAATGGGGTTGGCTGCACCCGAAGCCGAGGCCCAAATCGAACCAGAAGCAACCACTACCGAACACAGCGTCGAAGCCGGAATGGATGCGCTCAAAGTTGATGTGCATACGCATTTGAATGCCTGGCAATCCGCCCCGGAGGATGCGGACAGCCAAAAAAAGCTGGTAGATAGCCTGCGCACGCTCAGCGAGGATGCCGAGCTGGTGGGCGACCATGCGCTCAAGCAGCACACTGCAACGATGCTACAGCGCGTCAGCGAAGCGGATACTGCGGCAGTGGATGAAATCACACTCAATCTGGCCATGCCCGAAGCATCCGAACCCGACGTGTCCAATATCCAGGCCACCCCTGATAGCGCCGACGCAGTGGATGCCGAGCTGCTACAGATTTTCCTGGAAGAGGCCAACGAAGTCCTCGACACCATCAGCAGCCAGCTTGTCGTCAGTCGCGCCGCACCACGCGATCATGACAGCCTGACCACCTTGCGCCGCAGCTTCCATACGCTGAAAGGGAGCGGCCGCATGGTCGGCCTGAATGATCTGGGCGAAGCAGCCTGGAGCATTGAACAACTGCTCAACCAGTGGCTACAGGAAGACAAACCCGCCAGCACCGCCTTGCTGGATCTGCTGACGCAAGCGCACACCCAATTCACCGGCTGGATAGCCAGCCTGAGTCAACACGGCCACGCCGTGATTGATGCGGCCGAACTGAGCGCAAATGCCACGCAATTGCGCACTGGCGCCCAGCCTGCGCTGGCCGCCGTAACCGATACGGTAGCCAGCGCCGCAGACACACTGCCTGCTGAGCCGCAACAGACAAACATTGATTTGCCTGACGCCATGCCTGCCGCCCCGACAGACATTAACGTCACCCCAACCATCACATTGCCAAGTGTCACACCGTTGAGCTGGGACACACCAGCCCAAGTACCTACAGAGCGCCTGAACGCTGATTTACGCACTGAAATTGACAGCCCGACACAAGTCTCTGCAGTTGAATTGGCTGACCCGGTTGAATTGGCTGACCCGGTTGAATTGGCTGACCCGGTTGAATCAAACCCGTTTATCCCCGTCACAGATGACCGGATCGCCATCGGCACCAACCTCATCGCTCGCCCCCTGCTGGATATTTTTCTGCGCGAAGCTGACCAGCATTGTGCCACCTTGCGTACGGAATACACCCATTTATGCGGTGCATCGCATGAGGCCGTAGGCTATGACTTCATGCGCGCCGCGCACACCCTGGGCGGCATTGCCGGTACCACCGGATTTGTCGCCGTGGCCGAACTGGGCCATGCACTGGAGCGCTGGCTGGCACACCTGCACGAAAACCACCTGGCCTTGCCCGCACAGCACCATCAGGTCGGTGACGCGATCACTGCCCTGCACACCATGTTGCAAGACGTGCGTGCCTTGCAAGCGCCCCGTCCCGCTAACGAATTGATTGCCGCATTGGCTGCAAACGAGCCGGGTTCAATCCACTGCGCTGAACCCGAAGTATCATCGGTTGAATCGGTTGAATCGGTGGAGTCGGTGGAATCGGTGGAATCGGTGGAATCGGTGGAATCGGTGGAA
>DZDB01000099.1 GCA_022736605.1 Sideroxydans lithotrophicus | reverse complement strand
AGCTGACCCATCAGGGGTTCGCTGTCAGCGTCGTTAATTACGAAGCAGTACACTAACGCTTCAATAGCGGCCGATCACCGTCTGGTAAAAATCCAGCACCCGCGTTGCCATTTGCGTGGCAGTCCAGTCCTGCGCGTGCAGCCTGGCCTCAGCCGACAGCCGCGCGCGCAGTGACGCATCGCCCAACACCTCGCCCAGCGTGACAGCAAACGCGCGGGGATCGTCATCGGCCACCCTGCAACCCAGTCTGGCAGCAAGAATATCGCGCGTCCCCATCACCGCCGTCGACACCACCGGCACGCCCAGCGCCATCGCTTCGAGCAGCACCAGCCCCTGGGTTTCGGTGCGCGAAGCAAACACGAAGGCATCACCGGCACAGTAGCAGGCGGGCAGCTCGGTCGCGCGCGCCAGATAGCCGACAAACAGCACGTTGTGCGTCAGGCCGAGCTCAGCGACCTGGCGACGCAGCTTCGCCTCTGCCGGGCCTTCACCGGCAATCACCAGCAGCACATCAGGCAGGGTGCTGCGTAATTCGGCAATGACTTCAATCAGAAAGCCGATGTTTTTTTCGAACGCCACACGCCCGACGTACACTGCCACCGGGCGCGTTGCCGCAATGTTGTGCTGGCGCCGAAATGCGGCACCGTCACAGCCGGAAAAATCCCCCAGTTCGATGCCGGTCGGAATAATCCGGCTGAAAGCCTTGACGCCGTAGCGTTGCAGCGCTTCGTCCATGGCAATCGACGGCAAAATCAGACCGTTGACCGCCGCGCACTGCTGGCGCGACACATGCCGTGCCAGATAACGCAATGCACCCTTGGGCAAAAATGGAATGTAGTGATACAGGTATTCCTCGAAAAACGTGTGGTAGGTTTCAACCGTGGGGATATTAAAGGTGCGTGCCAGCCGCAGCCCGGCGTAGTGGGCAAAAAACGGCGTGTGAATATGCACCAGATCAAATTTTTGCCCGGCCAGTGTGTGCGCCAGGCGCCGCAATTCAGCCTGCGACATCATCCGGTCTTCCGGATCGAGCAGCACGCGCCGCCCCGGAATGCGCACGATATCGGCCTCGGCGACCTCGCCCTGCCCATACGCCGGTGCCACCAGCGTGACCTGGTGGCCGAGCGCTTGCAACTCACGCCGCAGCGTCATGATCGAAGTCGATACACCGTTGACGCGCGGAAAATACACATCGGAAATCATCAGGATATTCAAGGCTTACTCCAGCGCAGCGCGCCCGGCACCGTGCCGCATCGCCTGCCATGCGTTTGTAACAAGTGCGCGTGACGCGCGTGTGACAGACCACCGTGCGACAATACCGGTTTTACCCAATGACGCCATGATGCTGCCCACCGTTACCTCACCCAGCCGCAGTCTGGACGCCGCACTGCGCGCCAAAATCGACAGCAAGACCAAACCGCTCGGCGCGCTCGGCCAGCTCGAATCCCTTGCCCTGCAAATCGGCCAGGTGCAAGCCTCACTCAGCCCAACATTGGCCCAACCGACGCTGCTGGTGTTCGCTGCGGACCACGGCATCGCCCACGCCGGGGTGAGCGCTTACCCGCAGGCCGTCACCGAGCAGATGGTGCTCAATTTCCTTAGCGGCGGCGCGGCGATCAACGTGTTTTGCCGCGCCAGCGGGCTGGATCTGCGCATCGTTGACGCCGGGGTGAACGCTGATTTTGGTACCTTACCCGGCCTGATCGACCGCAAGATTGCCCACGGCACCGCTAATTTCGCCACTCAACCCGCCATGACCGCCGCCCAGTGTGACGCCGCGCTGACCGCCGGTGCCGAGCTGGCTGACGACCTGGCCAATCACGGTTGCACTGTGCTCGGACTGGGTGAAATGGGCATCGCCAATACCAGCGCAGCCGCGCTGCTGGTGCACGTGCTGAGCGGCCTGCCACTGGTTGAGTGCATCGGGCGCGGCACCGGGCTGGACGACGCCGGGCTGGCGCGCAAGCATGCGATTCTGGCTGCTGCGCTGGCGCATCACGGCCAGCCTGCCGACGCACGCGCCGCGCTGATGACATTCGGTGGCTTTGAAATCGCCATGATGGCGGGCGCCATGCTGGGTGCTGCTGCGCGCAGGGTGCTGGTACTGGTCGACGGCTTCATCGCCAGCGCCGCGTATCTGGTCGCGCAACAGATGCAACCTGCGCTGTCAGACTACGCGGTGTTTTGCCACTGTTCGGACGAGCACGGTCACCGCGCCCTGCTACGCCATCTCGATGTCAAACCGTTACTCGACCTCGGCCTGCGGCTGGGCGAAGGCAGCGGCGCGGCACTGGCATATCCGCTGGTCAACGCGGCGGTGGCGTTCCTCAACGACATGGCATCGTTCGAATCGGCTGGCGTCAGCGAAAAAACCGCCTGAATGCAGCCGCTTCGCCTCATCCTCACCGCGCTGGCATTTCTCACGCGCATTCCAGTCCCGGCGTGGGTCGGTTATAGCGATGCACAGCTGAATCAATCGGTTCGTTACTTTCCGCTGATCGGAATTGGCGTCGGCGCGTTTTGCGCGGGCGTATATCTGGCTGCGGCGCTGGTTTGGCCGTCCGTGGTGGCCTTGCTGGTGGCGCTGGTCGCAACGGTATTGCTCACCGGCGCGTTTCACGAAGACGGTCTGGCGGATTTTTACGACGGCGTGTACGGCGGGCTGAGCATCGCGCGGCGGCTGGAAATCATGAAGGATTCGCGCATCGGCACGTATGGTGCGCTGGCACTGCTGTCGGTGCTGGCACTCAAGTTCGCCGCGCTGGCGAGCCTGCCGCCCGCCCAGCTGCCGCTGATCCTGATCGCCGGGCATGCGTTGAGCCGCGCCTTCGCGGTGAGCTTTATCCATAGCCATGATTACGCCCGCAGCGACGGTGGCAAGGCGCAGGTCGTCGCCCAAAGCCTTAGCCTGCCTGCGCTACTGTTTGCCAGCGCCTGTGGCCTGCTGCCCTTGCTGTGGCTGCCACCGGGAATATTTTGGGTGCTGCTGGCGCTGGTGGTGTTGCGAATCTGGCTGGCGCGCACCCTCACCCGGCAGCTTGGCGGCTATACCGGCGACGCCCTCGGCGCGGCGCAGCAGTTGAGCGAAATGGTGTTTTACCTCGGCGTACTGGCGCTGCTGTGAGCACTGAACTCGTCCTGATCCGCCACACGCAAGTTGCTGTCAACGGCGTCTGTTATGGGCGGCTCGACGTGCCGCTGGCGGACAGTTTCGCCGATGACGTCACCACGCTGCAGGCCGAGTGCGCCGGGCTCGCAGCCGATCGCGTTTATACCAGCCCGGCGCAACGCTGCACACTACTGGCCGAACGGCTGTTTCCCGGCCAGGCCATGACAGATACGCGCTTGCAGGAACTGGATTTCGGCGCCTGGGAAGGCCGCCGCTGGGACGACATCGGCGCACCGGCGATCACCGCCTGGGCGGCAGATTACGTCCATATCGCGCCACCGGATGGCGAGTGCTACGCGCAACTCGCAGACCGGGTTGCTGAATTTCTGCAAAGCATTCGATCATCTGATGCACGGCAAGTCATTGCCATTACCCACGCCGGGGTGATCCGCGCCGCCCATGCGCTGCTCAATGGCATCCCGCTGGCGCAGAGTTTTGAATTTCAGCCTGCGTATGGCAAACGCTATCGTTACACGCTGCCAAGCTGAACCAGCGCATTAATTTAATCTAGCCGTTTATCGGTAAACGATATAAAATAACCGTATGATCCATTCCTTCAACTGTCCCGACACACGCAAACTGTATGAAGGAAAAAGGTGTTCGCGTTTTGCCAATATCGCGGCAGTGGCGGAACGCAAGTTGCAACAGCTCGACAGTGCGGCCAGTCTGACTTTCTTGCGCTCACCGCCGGGCAATCGCCTGGAAGCCCTGTCAGGCAACCGCACCGGTCAATACAGCATTCGGATCAATGCGCAGTGGCGGCTGTGTTTTGTGTGGGGCGAGGTTGGTCCTGAACACGTCGAAATTGTGGATTATCATTAGGAGTTGAGCATGGATAAAGTTAAAAACGGTATGCGCCCAATTCACCCGGGTGAAATTCTGCGCGAAGATTATCTGAAACCCCTCGCGATGAGTGCCAATGCGCTGTCCAAGGCCTTGCATGTCGCACCTGCACGGGTAAATGATATTGTGTTGGAGCGTCGCGGTGTTACGCCAGATACGGCTTTGCGTCTGGCGCGCTTTTTTGGCGGCGATGCACAATCATGGCTCAATTTGCAACAAGCCTACGATCTGAAAATAGCCGAAGCGAATGCGCTGGAAACCATCATGGCCGAGGTGCAACCACTGGCTGCAGCGGCTTAATCCGCTTTAAGCACCAACGGCAACCCCGCAGCCACCAGCGTCACCCGCTCGCACACCTGCGCAACCGCCTGATTCAGCCGGCCCGCTTCGTCGACAAAGCGCCGCGTCAATTCCCCCAGCGGTACCACGCCCATGCCGGTTTCATTGCTGACCAGCAGCGTGTTACCCGGCAACACGGGCAGGCACGCCAACAGCGCGGTACGTTCGGCATCAAGCTGATGCGGGGTTTGACATAGCAGATTGGTGAGCCACAGCGTCAGGCAATCGACGATCAGGCATTGTCCGTCACGCGCTTCGGCGTGTAGCGTGGCGGCCAGATTCAGCGGCGCCTCGACCACCCGCCAATGTGGCGGGCGCTGTGTCTGATGGTGCGCGATGCGGGCGGCCATTTCGGCGTCGCCAGCCTGCGCCGTCACCACCACGCAAACCGGCAAGTCGCTGGCCTGCGCACGCTGCTCGGCGTAATGACTCTTGCCCGAGCGCGCGCCACCGAGCACCAGTTCGCGCATTAATTCAGCGTGGCGTGGCGGCGCTGGGTGAAACGAAACGCCAACCAGGCTGGCACCAGGTACAGCGCGGCACTGCCCAGATACGGCGGGAAATATTTGGCGACCGCCAGGCTGAAATCGGCGAGCGACATGCTATTGACGGTATCCGACAGCGAAAACCAGAACGCGTTGGATACGACAAACGCCGCTGCCACCGCCGCCAGCGCCACGCCCGCGCTCAGCAGCGCCGGAAAATCGCCGTGCCGCCGCGCCAGCCAGCGCCCCGCGCCCCACAAGATTGCGTATGTCGGGATCAGCCCAAAATACGCCGGGGTCAGGCACCAGCCCGCTTCCACCGAGGTTTGCGCCGAAATCACATCGATGCCGAACGCGGCTGCCATCAGCAAGCCGAGACAGCCTACTGACAAGCCCATCGCACCCGCCAGCAGAAACACCGCCAGGCTGGCGTCGGGCAACAACACCGAGCTGCCGAAGTGACTCATGCGCGTCGCCGCCATCACCGCCGCGAGCGCGAGCAGGATCCAGATACGATGTTTGAACGATAGCGTCATGGCGTGCTCCCGATAAAATGTGACAAAAAAACAGGGGTTGATTGTACCGCAGCGTGGTTTTTGCTGCTCACAGGTCGATGCCGCGTTGCGCTTTCACGCCGGCGCGATAGGCGTGTTTTTCGTCGGCGATCACCGACACCGTATCCGCCAGTTCGATCAACGCGTCGGTCGCGCCGCGCCCGGTGACGATCACGTGCTGCATTTCCGGGCGCTGTGCCAGCGCGTCGAGCACGCTGTCGGCATCGAGATACTGGTACGACAGCAGGTAGGTCAGCTCGTCCAGCACCACCAGATCAAAACTCGGGTCGGCCAGCATGCGTGCCGCCACCTGCCAGCCACGCTCGGCAGTGGCGATATCCTGTTCGCGGTTTTGCGTGTCCCAGGTGAAGCCATCACCCAGCACATGCCATTCAACCTTGGGCAGTGCACCGAAAAACGCCTCTTCGCCGGTATCGGTGCGGCTCTTGAGGAACTGACACACGCCGATTTTCATGCCGTAACCAAGCGCGCGCGCCATGGTACCAAACGCCGACGTGCTCTTGCCCTTGCCGTTGCCGGTGACGACAATCAGCAGGCCGCGCTCTTCGGTGGCGCGCGCAATCGCCGCGTCTATCACCGCCTTTTTGCGCGCCATGCGCAGCGCATGGCGCGCATTCTGTTCGGCCAGTTGCTCAGGCGTTGAAGTCATCGGGTTTCACCTTTTTAAAGCCTGCATTGTAGCCAAAGCCTCTGCGGCAGCACTCAAAAACTCGCCTTTAATCCGACGCGGTAAAGACGCGCAAAGCTGACCGGATAAATCACGTCATCACTGATCCACAGGCCATTTTTGTGCGCGAACACATTGTCGATCGCCGCAGACATCTCATACGCCTTATAACGATACCGGTACGCCAGATTGGCACTCTGGAAACCCTGCTGCTTCTGGCTGAAATTATTGGTGAAATCATTGGCGGCATAAGAATCACTGCGCCAGACGTAACCCGCATTCAATGTGCTGCGCTCGGACCAGTCATATTGCACATTCAGCGTCGCGCCGTGACGCGGTACACCGGGCAAATTTTTACCGTCGAACGCACCTCCGCCACTGGTTTGCGCGTCAATGATCGCGCGCGTGTAGGTATATCCAAGGCGCACACTCAGGTCGTTTCGAAGTCGCCAGTTGTCCTGCAGTTCCAAGCCATATTTGTGTGATTTATCAATATTGGTATTCACGAACGTGATTGGATTGAAATAGATTTCATTTTTCAGATCGGCGCGGAACAGCGTGAGCTTGGTGCGGTGACTGGCATGCGTGTGATTGACACCGATCGTCACGGTTTTGACCTTTTCCGGCGCGATAAAAGCGTTAAAGCTGCCGCCAAAATTGAAAAACCGATCGATATCCGGCGCCTGAAACGCCTGATTGTAATTGGCAAAAAATGAGGTGGTGGCATTCAACTGATAGTTGCTGCCAATATCCCATGCATTCAGTTGTGCACTGGCATGCAAAGCGGCGCCGCCATTGGGCACATAGTCGTATTCAAGCTTTTCCCGCCGCGCCCCGGTCGAGACTGTCAGCTTGTCGAAAACATACTGGCCTTGCAGGTAATAGCCGGTATTGTTTTTACTGGTGCGATCAAAGCTGCCGATACGCGTGCCATCAAAACGCTGCACGCCGGTGGTGAGCTTGAACGCCCCACCGCTGTGTACCAGCGCCACATCGTCGGTGGTGTAGTCGTAATTGGCCTTGAACGGGAATGGAGAAATGTAATT
>DZDB01000098.1 GCA_022736605.1 Sideroxydans lithotrophicus | reverse complement strand
CAAGGAAACCGACGCTGAAGTCGAGCAGATCGAACGTTCCGCCTGCCCGACCTGTGGCTCGTGCTCGGGCATGTTTACCGCCAATTCGATGAATTGCCTGACCGAGGCGCTGGGTTTGAGCTTGCCTGGCAACGGCTCGACCCTGGCGACCCACGCGGACCGCAAGCAGTTGTTTTTGCAAGCCGGTCGGCTGATTGTTGATCTGGCAAAGCGCCATTACGAGCAGGACGATTATTCGGTGCTGCCGCGTTCCATTGCGACGTTTGAGGCGTTTGAAAACGCCATTGCGCTCGACATCGCCATGGGCGGTTCGACCAACACCGTGTTGCACTTGCTTGCTGCTGCGTTTGAAGGTGGCGTGCCGTTTACCATGCTCGATATCGACCGCATGTCGCGGCGCGTACCGAATTTGTGCAAAGTGGCGCCGGCCAGTCAGCAGTTTCACATGGAAGACGTGCACCGCGCGGGCGGCGTGATGGCCATTTTGGGCCAACTGGATAATGCCGGACTGCTGCATGGCGAGTTGCCCACGGTGCACAGCAGAACCATGCGTGAAGCGCTGGAAAAATTTGATATTTCCCGGACAAAAGACGAAGCAGTGCAGACATTTTTTCGGGCGGGTCCGGGCGGCGTGCCGACGCAAGTTGCGTTCAGTCAGGACAAACGCTGGCCTGAGCTTGATCTTGATCGTGCCAACGGCTGCATTCGTGACAAAGCGCACGCCTATTCGCAGGATGGCGGCCTGGCGGTATTGCACGGCAATATTGCCAAGGACGGCTGCATCGTCAAGACAGCAGGTGTGGATGCCGCTATTTTGAAATTCTCCGGTCCAGCGCGTATTTTTGAATCGCAGGACGCCGCCGTAGAGGCGATTCTGGCGGATAAAATCATTGCCGGTGACGTGGTGCTGATTCGTTATGAGGGACCAAAAGGTGGCCCTGGGATGCAGGAAATGTTGTATCCGACGTCTTATATCAAGTCCAAAGGTCTGGGCAAAGCCTGCGCGCTCATCACCGACGGGCGTTTTTCTGGCGGCACGTCCGGCTTGAGCATTGGCCACGTTTCGCCGGAAGCGGCGCAAGGCGGTGCAATCGGGCTGGTGGAGGAGGGTGACCTGATTGAAATCGATATCCCTAACCGCAGCATTCATCTGGCAGTCAGCGACGCCGTAATGGCAGCGCGGCGCGTCGCGATGGAAAACCATGCGCGTCCCTGGACGCCGGTGAACCGCAATCGTGCTGTGTCAGCGGCGTTGCGTGCCTACGCTGCGATGACCACCAGCGCCTCAACCGGCGCAGTGCGCGATGTCACCCAGATAGAGCGGCATGGTTGAGTAGCGCATGAAAACCCTTCTGATCGCCAACCCCAAAGGTGGCAGCGGCAAATCCACACTGGCAACCAATATCGCCGGCTATCTGGCGGCACAAGGCCAGCCGGTACGTTTGCTGGACATGGACAAGCAGCAGTCCGCCAGCGGTTGGCTGGCGCTGCGCTCACAAGCATTGCCGCCGATCTGGCTCTATGCCAGTGAAAGCGGCACTGCTGGCCGCGACGGCTGGCTGGTGATTGATTCGCCTGCCGGGTTGCATGGCAAAACACTGGAACGCGCGCTCAAGCTGGTCGATCAAGTGATCGTGCCGATTGCGCCGTCACTGTTCGATATTAACGCCAGTCGTGAATTTCTCGATGCCCTGCAAGCCGAAAAAACGGTGCGCAAGGGCAAGACGTTTGTTGGTGTGGTGGGCATGCGCATGGCGCCGCGTACGCGTGCGGCCGCTGCGCTTGAGCAAATATTAACTGAGCTGGATATGCCGATACTGGCGTATCTTCGAGAGGCGCAGGTTTACGTCAATGCGGCATTCGAAGGCAAGACCCTGTTCGATTTACCGCCCTATCTGGCGCAGCGTGAGTTGGAACAGTGGACGTATCTGCTTGACTGGCTGGACGTCTGAGCGCCCGCAGCGTGGTAGATTTATATGGCAATAACACGATGAATTATACGGCTTGCCGTCATTAAAATTTAATGTAATATCCATTCGCCGCTTCTCGAATTTTTTTGATGCGCGGGTCATTTAATCAGGAGACAAAATGAAAACATTGATGAGTGTAGCCGTTGCCGGGTTGATGACATTCGCTGTGACAAGCGTGTCAGCTGCGGATTCGGGCATGGCGCTGGCACAAAAAAATGCCTGTATGAGCTGTCACGGTATTGACAAGAAAATTGTCGGCCCGGCGTTTAAGGACGTTGCAGCCAAATACAAGGGCGACAAGGGTGCGTTAGAGCGTTTGGTTAACAAGGTGCATAAAGGCGGTTCGGGCGTGTGGGGGCAGATTCCGATGCCGCCTAACCCGCAGGTGAATGACGCCGATGCCAAAACCATCGTGGCCTGGGTACTCAGCCTGTAAACTGACAGAAATTATTGCACGTTGAAAAAGCCGACTGTTACAGTCGGCTTTTTCTTTGTCTGCGCGGCTTTCACGCGGTTCCGCGTTTATGGTATAAGTCGGCAATATGAGAATCTGGAGCAAGTCTTGAAAATTACCTTTGTAAACGGCCTGTTGGCGGCTGTCATGGCAACGCTGTTGTTGGGCGCTTGCGGTAGGCAAGACGGCGCAGCCAAGGATGGCGAGGTTATCAAAATTGGTTCGGTGTCACCATTAACCGGCCCGCAGGCGCATCTGGGCAAGGATAACGAAAATGGTGCGCGCCTGGCAGTGGATGAAATCAACGCCGCCGGGCTGGTCATCGGCGGTAAAAAAATGCATATCGACCTGATCAGCGAAGATGACCAGGCTGATCCAAAAATCGCCACTACCGTGGCACAAAAGCTGGTCGACAATGGCGTGGTGGGCGTCATTGGCCATTTGAATTCTGGTGCAACGATTCCCGCTTCAACGATTTATCACAGTGCTGGCATCCCGCAAATTTCGCCTTCGGCCACCGCCATTGCCTACACCGCGCAAGGTTATAACACGGCGTTTCGGGTCATGACCAATGACGAACAGCAGGGGCACGTGCTCGGACAATATGCCGTCACCAAGCTGGGCGACAAGAAAATCGCCATCATTGACGACCGCACCGCGTATGGTCAGGGGCTGGCGGACGAGTTTGCCAAAGCCGCCCAGGCAGCAGGTGCCGATATCGTGGCGCGCGAATACACCACTGATCGCTCGACCGATTTCATGGCGATTCTGACGTCCATCAAGGCTAAATCCCCTGATCTGGTGTTTTTTGGTGGTATGGATCCGCAGGCCGGGCCGCTGACCAAGCAATTGAAACAGTTGGGCATCAATGCCCAGGTGCTCGGCGGCGACGGCATGCAAACGCCCGAATACATCAAGCTTGCGGGTGCGGATGCTGAAGGTGAAATAGCCTCCAACCCGGGCTTGACACTCGATAGCATGCCCGGTGGAAAAGCGTTCAAGGATAAATTTACGGCGCGTTTTGGCCAGATTCAGAATTATGCGCCCTACGCCTACGATGCGGTGTACGTGCTGGTGGATGCGATGAAACGCGCCAATTCAACCGATCCGGCCAAATATTTGCCTGCGTTGAAAACAACGGATTATCAAGGCGTGACAGGCCATATCCGGTTTGACCAGAAAGGCGACGTCACCGGCGGTGCAGTGACCCTGTATCAGGTCAAGAACGGCGCCTGGCAGCCTCTCGAAACCGTCCAGAGCAAGTAGTCGTTGCGGCGCATGTAGTATGGATATTTTCGTACAGCAGATCATCAACGGCCTGGTGTTGGGCAGCGTGTACGCGCTGGTGGCGCTGGGCTACACCATGGTGTACGGCATCCTTGAGCTGATCAACTTTGCGCACGGTGAAGTCACCATGATTGGCGCGATGGTATCGCTCACGGTAATTTCTGCACTGGTTGGGGTGGGCGTCGACTTGCCTGGAGTTGTGATCGTGCTGCTGGGGCTGCTGGCTGCCATACCGGTCTGCATGGGTGTCGGTTTCACCATCGAGCGGCTGGCGTATCGACCATTGCGCAACGCGCCGCGTCTGGCGCCACTGATTACTGCCATCGGCGTATCCATCGTGTTGCAAAACATCGCCATGCTGATCTGGGGACGCCAGTACATCTCGTTTCCACCGATTTTGCCGCAAGGCCGTCACCAGATTCTGGGCGCCACGATCACCGATGTGCAAATAGCCATCCTGGTGGCGTCGGTCGTGCTCATGCTCGGTCTGACATTGATGGTTAAAAAGAGCCGTCTCGGCCGCGCCATGCGCGCCACCGCGCAATCGCCGCAAATTGCCGGATTGATGGGGGTGAATGCCAATACCGTCATCTCGCTGACCTTTATCCTGGGGTCGGCACTGGCTGCCGTAGCCGGTGTGATGGTGAGCGCCTACTACGGTCTGGCACATTACTACATGGGCTTTCTGCTCGGCCTCAAGGCGTTTTCGGCAGCGGTGTTGGGCGGTATCGGCAACCTGGCTGGCGCGGTACTCGGCGGCCTGTTGCTCGGCGTCATTGAAAGCCTCGGTGCGGGGTATATCGGCGGCCTGACGGGTGGCGTGCTGGGCAGTAACTATCAGGACGTATTTGCCTTTTTCATCCTGATTCTGGTGCTGATGTTCCGTCCGTCCGGGCTGCTGGGTGAACGTGTTGGCGAGCGCGCCTGACAGCATGAATCAGAAATCTCGCCATGCCTGGCTGGTATTTGTCGCGCTGGGTATCGGCCTGGCGCTGTTGCCGTTTTTGGTTGACGCCGGCCTCGGGCGGTCATGGGTGCGCATCCTCGATCTCGCGCTGCTGTACGTAATGCTGGCACTTGGCCTGAATATCGTGGTTGGCTATGCCGGATTGCTTGATCTTGGCTACATTGCTTTTTATGCGGTGGGTGCCTACTGTTATGCCCTGCTGGCCTCGCCGATGTTTGGTCTGCACCTGCCGTTCTGGGTTTTGTTGCCGCTGGGCGCACTGGTGGCAGGGCTGTTTGGCGTGCTGCTCGGTACCCCAACGCTGCGCCTGCGAGGTGATTATCTGGCGATCGTAACGCTCGGGTTTGGTGAAATCATCCGGATTTTTCTCAATAATCTGAACGCGCCGATCAATATCACCAACGGCCCGCAAGGCGTGAACCAGATTGATCCGATCAGCATTGCTGGTCTGTCATTGGGTAAAACGCAAGTCTTGTTCGGCGTGACGTTCTCATCGCCCCATCTTTATTATTACCTGTTCCTGATTTTGACCCTGGTGGTGATCTTCGTCTCCATGCGCCTGCAGGATTCGCGCATCGGTCGTGCCTGGGCGGCCATCCGCGAAGATGAGGTCGCGGCCGAGGCGATGGGCATCAATGTACGCAACATCAAGCTGCTGGCGTTTGCCATGGGCGCCAGTTTTGGCGGTCTGGCAGGCGGGTTGTTTGCCGGGTTTCAAGGCTTTATCAGTCCGGAGAGTTTCAATCTGATGGAATCGATCATGATTTTGTGCATGATTGTATTGGGTGGCATGGGCAATATCCCCGGCGTGATTCTGGGCGCAGTGTTATTGACCGTGTTGCCTGAAGCGTTACGTTACATTGGCGATTTACAACGTGCCTGGCTTGGTCATGTGGTGATCGATCCGTCCGATCTGCGCATGCTGCTGTTCGGTTTTGCGCTGATTTTGATGATGTTGTTCCGCCCGGCGGGTTTGTTGCCTTCGCGTCAACGCAAACGCGAGTTGAGTGCCGCTGGTGATATAGCTGAACAGGAACAGGCCAGTGTCTACGATGCCCGGCACTGAATCGATGGCAGCCTTGCTGCGCGTCGAGAAAATCAGCAAGCGTTTTGGTGGCATAGCTGCGCTTAACGACGTCAGCCTGGTGATTGAAAGCGGGGAAATTCATGGCCTGATTGGCCCGAATGGCGCCGGTAAAACCACGTTGTTCAACATCATCACCGGCTTATACACCCCGACGCACGGCAATCTCGATTTCAAATGCTGCTCATTGCTGGGTATGAAACCGCATCAGGTGCTCAAACTCGGTATTGCGCGCACGTTCCAGAATATCCGCCTGTTTGCCAACATGACCGCACTGGAAAACGTCATGGTGGGGCGTCACGCACGTAGCCACGCGGGCATGCTGGGTGCGGTGATACGTAACGCCGCGACGCGCGCAGAAGAAGCCGCGATTCAGCGCCGGTC
Source organism: Sideroxydans lithotrophicus (assembly GCA_022736605.1). Taxonomy (GTDB): domain Bacteria; phylum Pseudomonadota; class Gammaproteobacteria; order Burkholderiales; family Sulfuriferulaceae; genus Sulfuriferula. The sequence goes on along the minus strand of DZDB01000098.1, from coordinate 1,184 downwards.
GCGCGAATTGCTGGAGCTGGTCGGCATTGACCGGCATCGCCACGCGCTCGCCAAACACTTGTCTTACGGCGACCAGCGGCGGCTCGAAATCGCCCGTGCGCTGGCAACAGATCCAGCATTGCTGGCGCTGGATGAGCCCGCCGCCGGCATGAATCCAACCGAGCGTGAAACGCTTAAGGACTTGATTGTCAGCCTGCGTGACCGGCTCGGCCTCAGCCTGCTGGTGATCGAGCACGACGTGAAATTCATCATGGCCATGTGTGATCACATCAGTGTATTGAATTTCGGCGAGAAAATTGCTGATGGCACGCCTCAGCAAGTGCGTAATAGTCCGGCGGTTATCGAGGCATATCTCGGGGCTGAAGTCGCATGAGTTTGCTTGCAATTCAGCATTTGTCTGTGTCATATGGAAATATTCAGGCAGTGAGTCGCGCTGATTTTACGGTCGATGAAGGTGAGCGGGTCTGCCTGATCGGCGCCAACGGCGCGGGCAAAACCACGTTGCTCAAGGCGATAGCCGGGATGCTGCCGGTGGCGCACGGCGCGATTCATTTTGCCGGGCAGTCGATTACACGATTGGCATCGCACCAGATCGTGCATCTCGGTCTGGCGCTGGTGCCGGAAGGGCGCGGCATTTTTTCACGCCTGAGCGTGCAGGAAAACCTCGCCATGGGCGCCTATATCCGCCGCGACAAGGCGGCAGTGCAACAGGAAACCAACGAAATTTATCAGCGCTTTCCGCGCCTCGGTGAACGCCGCAATCAACCCGCCGGGCAGTTATCCGGCGGTGAACAGCAAATGCTTGCAATCGGCCGTGCGCTGCTGTCCAGACCGCGTCTGCTGCTACTGGATGAACCCAGCATGGGGCTGGCACCACTGATGGTCAAAACCATTTTTGAGACCATTGCGGATGTGGCCGAACGGGGTGTGAGTGTCTTGCTGGTAGAACAAAATGCCCGCCTGGCGCTGGCTACCTGCGAGCGTGGGTTGGTGATGGAGCGAGGTGAAATTGCCCTGCAAGGCGCCGCCGCAACGCTGGCGCAGGACGCGACGATTCAGAGAGCCTATTTCGGCGTTTAGTCAGCGCCTGAACCGGTGCAAGCCCTGTTCCGTCAGCACGGCATCCAGTGGTACGTCCCACGGGTCGTGTGGCAATTTGCCCGTAATGTGCTGGCATTCAAACG
>DZDB01000097.1 GCA_022736605.1 Sideroxydans lithotrophicus | reverse complement strand
TTTGAGGAAATCGCGAAAACGCTTGATGCGCGGATGTTCCTTGAGTGTACCCAGGGTTGCGATGCCTAGTTGCCTGGTATCGGTTAACTCCATCGGTATTTGTGCGCGATCCTCCTCACTCTCAACTTCTACAGCTTCCTCACCCGCCCAGACCGTACCCTTGCCGTGGTTTAATCGCAGGAATGGATATGGCCGACCATAACTCTGCCCTTTGCGACGCTGCTTGAGCACCTCGGATTCGACAAAAGGTCGTCCTGATGTATCTAGTGCGATTGCCAATTCATAAGTGATCGGTCGTTCGTTGGGTGCCTCTCGGTAATAAATTTCGAAACGAATGGGTTCATCCACGCCTAATGAACGTAGGCGATCAAAGCCGCCGCGTTGTTTCATATCGCATGCGCTTTCTACATCGCTAGATAAACAATCCGCGACAAACCCGAATGCATCGAACAGCGTGCTTTTGCCTACGCCGTTCTTGCCTATGACTACGGTAAACGGTGTCAATGGCTCCCCGTCTCTCTGACCGGAAAGCTTGCCTAGCGTTACATCGCGTAACGCACGATAGTTCTGTACCCGAAATCCTTCAATGACAGCCATTTACTTTTCCTCAGTGCAGAATAGTGCCTGGCGATATCTGACATTACTTTTCAATTTTCTGTAGTGTCGGATAGTCCATTTTCTATTCTGTCGCAATGATTGCCTTGTTGACTCCCGGTGAAATACGCCTTGCGTAACGCATTTCGGATGGCTCGTTTAGTGCCCGTGTCCGCCTGCGCCGCCTTTCAGCACGTACATCGTGCCGCAATACGGGCACAGCGCTTCGCCCTTGACGTCGACTGGCAGGAACACGCGCGGGTGCGAATCCCACGCGATCATGCCGGGCATCGGGCAGTGCAGCGGCAGGTCTTTGGCGGTGACTTCAATGATGCGCTGGGTGTTTTCGTGCAGTACCTTGGCCATGTTCTTATCCCTTAAATGTAGCTGAGCCATTCGCTGTGTTTCGGGTCTTTGCCGGTGACGCAGTCAAAGTACATTTTTTGCAGACGGGTGGTGATCGGGCCACGGTCGCCGCTGCCGATGGTGCGGTTATCCAGCTCACGGATCGGCGTGACTTCGGCAGCGGTGCCGGTAAAAAATGCTTCGTCGGCGCTGTACATTTCGTCGCGCGTGATGCGTTTTTCAATCACTTGCAGGCCGATTTCACCGGCCAGCTGGACGATGGTGTCGCGCGTGATACCTTCCAGCGCGCTGGTCAAATCCGGCGTGATGAGCTTGCCGTTGCGCACGATGAACACGTTTTCACCCGAGCCTTCGGCGACGAAGCCGTCGACGTCCAGCAGCAGCGCTTCCTGGTAGCCGTCCTGCGCGGCTTCCTGGTGCGCCAGAATCGAATTCATGTAATTGCCGTTGGCTTTGGCCTTGCACATGGTGATGTTGACGTGGTGACGTGCGAACGACGAGGTCTTGACGCGAATGCCGTGCTCCAGCGCGTCAGCACCCATGTACGCGCCCCAGGTCCAGGCGGCGACGATGACGTGGGTCGACAGCGTCTTGGCGGAAATGCCCATCGCCTCGGCGCCGTAAAACGCCATTGGGCGCAGGTAGGCTGATTCGAGCTGGTTATCGCGCACGGCGGCGAGCTGCGCCGCTGTGATGGTGGCCTTGTCATAGGGCATTTTCATGCCGAGGATATGCGCCGAACGAAACAGCCGGTCGGTGTGTTCCTTGAGGCGGAAAATCGCCGTGCCCTGCTCGGTCTTGTAGGCACGCACGCCTTCGAATACGCCCATGCCGTAGTGCAGGGTGTGGGTCAGGACGTGGGTGGTGGCGTCGCGCCAGGGCACCATTTTGCCGTCGTACCAGATAAAACCATCGCGGTCGGCCATTGACATTGCAGCAACTCCAAAGACGTAATAAAGGCGAAATTGTAACGTATTCAGGGTGTTTGAAGTTGTCCGAACAGTGTGTGCCAGAGCTGGCGCACGGCGGCTGTGTGGTCAGCGACATCGGCAGGCGTAACGCGTGCGGTTTGCGCGCCTTGCAGGCGCAGCGCGTGTTGCAGGTGGCGGAAGCAGCGGTAGGCGTCGCGCACCGCGTCCGCTTGGTCAGTGGGAATCAGCATCAGCTCGGCAGCGGCTTTGAGCAGCGCAAGATTGCCGCTGTTGCGGGTGAGCTGAGTGTGTGTGGCAGCGTGTGCCAGCACCAGGTATTGCACCATGAATTCGACGTCGACAATGCCGCCGCTGTCGTGCTTCAGATCGAACAGCGCGCTGCGATTGGGATGGCCGTCGTGCATTTTCTGGCGCATCACGCCAATTTCCTCGCGCAGGGCGGCGGCATCACGCGGCTGCGTCAGGATGGCGCAGCGGATGCGCTCGAACGCTGCGCCGACCCCGGTATCACCGGCAACAAAGCGGGCGCGGGTCAACGCCTGGTGCTCCCAGGTCCAGGCATGGCTTTGCTGGTAGTCGGTGAATGCCGCAACGCTGCTGACCAGCATGCCGGACGCGCCGTCCGGGCGCAGGCGCAGGTCGGTCTCGTACAGCACGCCCGCCGAGGTGGTGCTGCCGAGCCAGGTGTTGATGCGCTGCGCCAGACGGGCATAGTGTTCGGCGGCGTCGGGCATGTCATCGTCATACAAGAACACCATGTCGAGATCGGAAGCGTAGCCCAGTTCGCGCCCGCCGAGTTTGCCGTAGCCGATGATGGCAAAGCGCGGCACCGCGAGATGGCGCTTGCGTACCCCGGCCCAGGCCAGCGGCAGGGTGGCGTCGAGGATCAGTCCGGCTAAATCCGATAAATGGTCGGACAGGGTTTCGAGCGCCAGCACGCCCGCCAGATCCTGCGCCAGCAGGTGAAATGTGACGCGCTGGCGGAACTGGCGCATGGCGTCCATCTGGCGCTCGGTATCGCCGTCCAGCGCCTGCATCTGCGCGGCCAGTTCGGCGCGCAGCGCGTGCCAGTCGGGTGCGGCGTAGAGCAGGCGGGTGTCGAGCAATTCATCCAGCAGCAGCGGGTTTTGCGCCAGATAATGCGCCGCCCACGGGCTGGCGCTGCACAGTTGCGCAACGCGTTGCAGGCTGGCCGGGTATTCCACCAGTAAGGCGAGGTAGGAGTCACGCCGCGCCACGGTTTCGAGTAGATCCAGCACGCGCGCCAGCGTGCTGTCCGGCTGCTTGCAACCCGCTGCGACTTCGATCAGCCCCGGCATCAGCGTGTCGAAGCGTGCGCGGTTGCTGGCGGGCAGCGTGGTGTAACGGTGGCTGCTGCGGATTTGCTGCAGGCGCTGGTTGACGGCGGCGGCGTCGCTGTACCCCAGCTCGGCGAGCAGCGCCTGCGCGTCGTGATCCAGCAGGCTGCCTTGCCACAGCCCGGCCAGCGGGTGGTCGCCGCTTGCGGATTGCGGCGCGGCGAATACCTGGTCGAACTGGCGCGTCACCTGATGGCGGTGCTGGTTGAGCGCGACCAGAAACGTGGCGTAATCGGCAAAACCCATGCTCAGCGCGATGCGCGTCTGATCGTCGGGCTGGGTCGGCAGGGTCTGGGTCTGGGCGTCGTCGAGGTATTGCAGGCGGTGCTCCAGATTGCGCAGAAAAACATACGCCGCAGTCAGCGTCGCCACCGCGTCATCAGGCAGCAGGCCACGTGCCGCCAGCAGCGGCAGCACGTCGAGCGTGGCGCGGGTTTGCAGCGCAGGCACGCGGCCACCGCGTATCAGCTGGAACACCTGGGCGATGAATTCGATTTCGCGGATGCCGCCGGGGCCGAGTTTGATGTTGTCGACGCGGTCGCGGCGGATCACTTCGCGGCGGATCTGCGCATGCAGTTCACGCATCGCGGCAAACGCGTTGAAGTCGAGGTATTTGCGGAACACGAACGGGCGCACGATGGCGTTCAATTCGTCGAGTCTTGTTCCTGTTAGCGCGCGTCCCTTGATCCAAGCGTAGCGCTCCCACTCGCGCCCGTGCGCCACCAGATAATCTTCGAACGCCGCGAAGCTCATCGCCAGCGGTCCCGATTCGCCCCACGGTCGCAGCCGCGTATCGACGCGAAATACAAAGCCGTCGGCGGTGATGTCGCCTATCACCAGGCTGAGTTTTTTACCCAGCAGCACGAAAAATTCGTGGTGGGAAATGGGCTTGTCGCCGCTGGTCTGGCCTTCGTCCGGATACAGGTAAACCAGATCGATGTCCGACGACGCGTTCAGCTCATTGCCGCCGAGCTTGCCCATGCCGACCACCACCAGTTGCATCGGTGTGGCGTCCGGATTCAGCGGCTGGCCATGTTTGTCCGCCAGCCAGGCGTTCAGGTGCGTCAGTGCAAAGCGCAAGGCCACTTCGGCCAGCACGGTGCAGGTTGCGGTGACTTCGCGTAAATCCGCCCGACCGCCCAGATCGCGCACAATCAGCCGTGCCATGACCGCCTGGCGCAGCTTGCGCAGCGCCTGTTTGAGGGTGACTTCGTCGCTGACCGGCGCGGCGGCGAGCTGCGCCTGCATGGCGGCGGTGTCGAATGGCTGGTCGAGCTGGTCGGCCAGCGTGCCTGCCAATGCCGCATCTGCGCTGAGCAGGCGGCTCAGGTAACGTGAGTGCTGGCGGGCGGCGGTGATTTGCTGGGTGTGGGGCATGGTGTAGAGGGTAAACCGGAATTGTATCTGACGGATGATCCCACCTGACTTGTCTCCCGGACGGCTTCCTCGTTATTGCCTCGAAGGAAATGGCAGCAGACGCAAGCGCGTGCGGCTTGGGTCGATCGTGAGCAACGCACCTTGTTCCAGCTCGGATGCCATTTGTTGCAAGGCTGCCATGACTTGTTTGCCAATTACATCAGGACTGACATCTTCTGCGCGGATTTGTACGACGCTGGGTTTTTCGCCGTGGGTCGCGGCTAGAATTGCACCAAAATCGAGATCGTGTGTGAGTACGACAAAATCATGTGCGCGGGCGTAAGCCATGATTTCTGTATCGGGTGCATTGTTGGCGCCGAGCGAGATCCAGTGTATGGCTCCGATACCGGAAGCGGTCAGCACGTCAACCCAACGCGGCGACAAATTCATGTCAATGATGAATTTCATGCCCCGGTCAGCATGACTTCACGTTCCTCTGCGCGCCATGCCGCATAGCGTAGCGCCTGCATGATGTCCTCACGTTCCAGGTAGGGATAGTCGGTGAGAATTTCTTCAACGCTATGCCCGCTGCCAATCTGGCCGACGACCATGCTGACTGTGACGCGCATGCCCCGGATGCATGCCTTGCCGCCCATGATATCGGGTTGTTGGGAAATGCGATTCAGGTGTTCCATGTTTTAGCTCCTTGTCTGGATGCCGGGTGACGTAGCTGACCTGAGAATAGCATTTCACGCAGTATCCCGACAGGCATGCGCATTTGTGTTTTTAGAATACTGAGACCTGCCTGCAAGCGCTATCCGGGTTAAAATCCTGCATTCAAAAAATAATCAAGGAGTAGCGCATGGCCGGGATTGAATCAGTATTGCAGGAAACGCGTGTTTTTCAGCCAGCCGAAAATTTTGCGGCGCAGGCCAATGTATCGGGTATCGCCGCTTACCGCGACCTGTGCGCACGTGCCGAAGCCGATTATGAGGGCTTCTGGGCGGATCTTGCCCGCCAGCATATCAGCTGGAAAACGCCGTTCAGCGAGGTGCTAGACGAATCCCAGGCACCGTTTTACCGCTGGTTTTACGACGGCACGCTGAACGTATCGTACAACTGCATCGACCGCCATCTGCCAACGCGCGCCGATAAAACCGCGCTGGTGTTCGAGGCTGACGACGGCGCGGTCACGCGCGTGACCTATCAGCAACTGTACCAGCGCGTGTGCGCGTTCGCCAATGCGCTCAAGGCGCGCGGCGTGGTGAAAGGCGATCGTGTCATCATTTACCTGCCGATGAGCATCGAAGCAGTGGTGGCGATGCAGGCGTGCGCGCGTATCGGCGCGATTCACTCGGTGGTGTTCGGCGGCTTTTCCGCCAAATCGCTGCACGAGCGCATCATCGACGCGGGCGCCAGGCTGATTGTGACGGCTGATGGCGGATTTCGCGGTGGCCGCGCAGTGGCACTGAAAGCTGCGGTAGATGGTGCCATTGCGCTGGGTGGCGCCGAGTGTGTGGAAAGTGTGATCGTCTACCAGCGCAGCGGCACCGAGGTGGCGTGGCACGCGCGTGATGTGTGGTGGCACGACGCGGTGGCGGGGCAAGCGGCGCAGTGCGAACCGGAATGGGTCGACGCCGAGCACCCGCTGTTCATTCTCTATACCTCCGGTTCGACCGGCAAACCCAAGGGTGTGCAGCATTCCACGGCGGGTTATCTGCTCGGCGCCGTGCTGTCGATGCACTGGGTGTTCGATGCCAAGCCCGATACCGATGTGTTCTGGTGCACCGCCGACGTGGGCTGGATTACCGGTCACAGCTACGTGACCTACGGCCCGCTGGCGCTGGGTATGACCGAGGTGATTTTCGAAGGCGTGCCGACCTACCCGGACGCGGGGCGGTTCTGGAAAATGATCCAGGATCACCAGGTCACGACGTTTTACACCGCACCAACGGCGATTCGCTCGCTGATTAAACTCGGCGCGGATCTGCCCAAACAATACGATTTATCCAGCCTGCGTCTATTGGGCACGGTGGGCGAACCGATCAATCCGGAAGCGTGGATGTGGTACCACGAAACTGTCGGGCAAGGCCGCTGTCCGATCGCTGATACCTGGTGGCAGACCGAAACTGGCAGCCACATGATTGCGCCCTTGCCCGGCGCGGTGGCGACCAAGCCCGGCTCGTGCACGCTGCCGCTGCCCGGCATCATGGCGGCGGTGGTGGATGAGCAGGGCGGTAGCCTGCCGCTGGGGCAGGGCGGCTATCTGGTGATCAAGCGCCCGTTTCCGTCGTTGCTGCGCACGCTGTGGAATGATCCGGCGCGTTACAAACAGGCGTATTTCCCGGCGGAAATGGGCGGCAAGACGTACATGGCGGGTGATTCCGCGCACCGTGAGGAAGACGGCTATTTCTGGATCATGGGGCGCATCGACGACGTGCTGAATGTATCCGGGCACCGGCTTGGCACGATGGAAATCGAGTCGGCGCTGGTCGCCAACCCGCTGGTGGCTGAGGCGGCGGTTGTCGGCAAACCGCATGATATTAAGGGCGAGGCGATTGTGGCGTTTGTGGTGCTGAAGGGCGAACGGCCCACCGGCGCAGCCGCGAAGCAGATAGTCGCAGACTTGCGTGACTGGGTCAGCAAGGAAATCGGCCCGATTGCCAAGCCGGATGAAATCCGTTTTGGCGATAATTTACCGAAAACGCGTTCGGGCAAGATCATGCGCCGTTTGTTACGTAACCTGGCCAGGGGCGAAGTGATTACCCAGGATATTTCTACACTGGAAAATCCGGCCATTCTGGAGCAGCTCAAAGAAGCGATTCAGTGATCCGAACCCACTAATAACGAAACTTGAACATGGACAGGATTAACAGGATTTTTT
>DZDB01000008.1 GCA_022736605.1 Sideroxydans lithotrophicus | reverse complement strand
TTCCTCGGCGGTGAAGATTTCGACCAGCGCGTGATCGACTATCTGGCCGATGAGTTCAAGAAAGAACAGGGTATCGACCTGCGCAACGACATGCTGGCACTGCAACGCCTGAAAGAAGCCGCAGAAAAAGCCAAGATTGAACTGTCGTCGGCACAGCAGACCGAAGTCAACCTGCCCTACATCACCGCCGATGCGTCCGGCCCGAAACACTTGGCCGTCAAGATCACCCGCGCCAAGTTCGAAAGCCTGGTGGAAGAGCTGATTCAGCGCACCATGGCACCATGCAAGCAAGCAATCAAAGATGCTGGCGTGAGCATCAATGACATCGGCGACGTGATTCTGGTCGGCGGCATGACGCGCATGCCGAAAGTGCAGGACATGGTGAAAGAGCTGTTCGGCAAAGAGCCGCGCCGTGACGTCAACCCGGATGAAGCGGTCGCCGTCGGCGCTGCGATTCAGGGTGGCGTGCTACAGGGCGAAGTCAAGGACGTGCTGCTGCTGGACGTGACCCCGCTGTCACTGGGCATCGAAACCATGGGCGGCGTGATGACCAAGCTGATCCAGAAAAACACCACCGTGCCTACCAAAGCCAGCCAGGTGTTCTCGACCGCCGAAGACAACCAGAGTGCGGTCACCATCCACGTGCTGCAGGGCGAACGCGAAATCGCCTCGGGTAACAAGAGTCTGGGTCAGTTCAACCTGTCCGACATTCCGCCTGCTTCACGTGGCATGCCGCAGATTGAAGTGACGTTCGACATCGACGCCAACGGCATTCTGCACGTATCGGCCAAGGACAAGGCAACCGGCAAGGAAAACAAGATCAAGATCCAGGCCAGTTCGGGTCTGTCCGAAGCCGAGATTCAGCAGATGGTGAAAGACGCTGAAGCACACGCCGAAGACGACCATAAGGCACGCGAGCTGATTGACAGCCGTAACCAGTGTGACAACCTGATTCACTCGGTGAAAAAATCGCTGGTGGATTTTGGCGATAAAGTCAGCGCGGATGACAAGGCCTCGATTGAAACCGCGATTGCTGCGGCGGAAGAAGCCCTCAAAGGCAACGACAAGGACACCATTGAGGCCAAGTCCAAGGCGTTGAGTGAAGTTTCGCAAAAGCTGTCCGAGCAGATGTATGCCAAGGAACAGGCTGAAGCGGGTGCCGGGGCATCCGCTGGTGCGCAGCCAGGCGCAGGCAAGGCCAGCGACGACGATGTGGTTGACGCCGAGTTCGAGGAAGTCAAAGACGGCAAGTAATTTTTAACCCAGTATCGAGGGCGCAGGGAGCATGGATTTTGTCCATGACTCCGCTGTGCCCTCAGTGCTATCTGTGACTGAATAAACCCATGTCGAAACGCGATTATTACGAAGTGCTGGGCGTCAACCGCGATGCCAGCGACGAAGAAATCAAAAAAGCCTATCGCAAGCTGGCGATGAAACACCATCCGGATCGCAACCCGGATAATCCCAAAGCAGAAGAACATTTCAAAGAAGCCAAGTCGGCGTATGAAATTCTCTCCGACGGCCAGAAGCGCAGCGCCTATGACCAGTATGGCCACGCCGGCGTCGAGCAAGGCGCGGGCGGTGGATTTGGTGGCGGCGCGGGAGGATTCTCCGATGCATTCGGCGACATCTTTGGCGATATTTTCGGCGGCGGACGCAGCCGTTCCAACGTACATCGTGGCGCGGACCTGCAATACAACCTTGAGATCACGCTGGAAGAAGCCGCGCGTGGCACCGAAACCAAAATCCGCATCCCGACCCAGGAAGAATGCGGCACCTGCCACGGCAGCGGCGCCAAGCCGGGCACCCAGCCGACCACCTGCACCACCTGCGGCGGGCACGGCCAGGTGCGCATGCAGCAGGGCTTCTTCTCGATTCAGCAGACCTGTCCGAAATGCCATGGCAGCGGCAAGATCGTTGCCAGCCCATGTGCCGATTGCCACGGTGTCGGCCGGGTCAAACGTCAGAAAACCTTGTCGGTGAAAATTCCGGCCGGGGTCGATACCGGCGATCGGATTCGCCTATCCGGCGAGGGTGAAGCCGGTGTCAACGGCGGCCCGACCGGCGACCTGTACGTAGTCATCCACCTCAAGAAACACTCGGTATTTGAGCGCGACCACAACGACCTGCATTGCGAAATGCCGATCAGCTATACCGTGGCAGCACTTGGCGGCGAGATCGAGATCCCCACACTGGAAGGCCACGCCAAGATCAAGATTCCGGCCGAAACCCAGACGGGCAGGGTGTTCCGCCTGCGTGGCAAGGGCATCCAGGGGGTACGCACCCACGCGCCCGGCGACTTGCTGTGTCATGTGCAGATCGAAACGCCAGTCAGTCTGACCGAGCGGCAAAAAGAATTGCTGCGAGAACTGGAAACCCTGAGTCAGGAGGACGATGCGCGCCATAATCCCAAGGCGCGTTCGTTCATGGACAAGGTCAAGGCATTTTTTGGTTAAGCCACCACAGGCAACGGCTGTTCCCGCAGCCGTTGCAGTTTGACAAGACTGTAATGAATGTAGGCCAGTGCGGTATAAACCGGCGAAACCAGATTCAGCACCGGTACAAAATGCAGCAAAGCCAGAACCAATCCCAATAAATACAGCCCACCCGAATGACGCTCCAGCAGCTGGTCGAACTCGGCTGCACTGGCGTGCTCCGCCAGCGCATCATACCGAAACAGGCGCTGATTCAGATACGCTGTCAGCACCAGCGATACCAGCGCACCCAGCCCCATCAACAGCCACAGCGGCAGGCTCAACAACCACAAGCCGATAAACACCCCCACTGCGGCCAGCGCGTTCCATACGCTGCCAACAAAGGTGCCGCCATGGCGCTTTTCCAGCGCCGGAAAATCACGTTCGGCAACGTGCCGCACCAGCATCGGCATGGCAAACACGGCGGCGATGAACAAGGCGGTGGTCAATGCCAGCGGCGTAATCAGCAACAACAGTAACGCGACGGTCAGGGCGCTTGCCAGCCAGAGGAAATCATGCTGGTTCAGATAGGCTTGCGCGGGCTGCACCCAGCCGCCCAGCAGCTGCATCCAGTCAGCCCAGAACACCCACGCCAGCACGCCCCACACTATCAGTGCCAGCACCATCGGCCACAATACGATGACGATGATTTTGGGGTGAAACAGGCTTTTGGCGGCGTCGAGCAGTGCGCGCAACATCTCAGGCAGCAGCTTTGAACAGGCGGAAAAAGTTGGCACTGGTCGCTGCGCCCACTTCGGCGACATCGATATTGCGCAGGCGGGCGATTTCTTCAGCGACGTGCTTCACGTACGCCGGCTGGTTGGTCTTGCCGCGATACGGCACGGGGGCAAGATACGGCGAGTCTGTCTCGATCAGCATGCGTTCAAGGCCGATTGATTGCGCCACGTGTTTGAGCGCCACGGCATTCTTGAATGTAACGATGCCGGAAAACGAGATATAAAAGCCCATTTCCATGGCACGCTCGGCGACTTCAAGGCTTTCGGTAAAACAGTGCATCACGCCGCCCACCTGATCCGCACCCTCCTCTGCCATGATGCGCAGCGTATCCTCAGGCGATGCACGGGTATGGATAATCAGCGGCTTGCCAGCACGGCGCGCGGCGCGAATGTGCGTGCGAAACCGCTCACGCTGCCATTCCAGATCGCCGGTCAACCGAAAATAATCCAGTCCGGTCTCGCCTATCGCGACGATTTTCGGCTGCGCCGCCAGTTCGACCAATTGCGCGACGCTAGGCTCTTGCGTGTCTTCGTGATCTGGATGCACGCCGACCGATGCATACACGTTGGGATATTTTTGTGCGGTTGCCAGCACCTGCGGAAAGTCTTCCAGATTGACGCTCACGCACAATGCGTGGGTCACGGCGTTGTCGGCCATGTGCGCCAGCAACGCATCCTGCTGTTCACCCAGACCGGGAAAGTTGATGTGGCAGTGAGAATCGATGAACATGTGCTTACATGGTGTGCGTCTGGCGCGCGGATTTGAGCGAGCCGCCCAGCAAGCCCTCGATCTTGTTGTGCGCGGCGATACCACTTTCGTTCTTGTCGAACTGCACACCGATACCCTGAGTCTTGCCGCCCGATGCGCCAGCCGGGGTAATCCATACGACTTTTCCAGCGACCGGAATTTTATTCGGATCCTCCATCAGCGTGAGCAGCATGAACACCTCATCGCCCAGTTTGTAGGGTTTACTGGTCGGGATAAAAATACCGCCACCCTTGAGAAACGGCATATACGCAGCATACAGGGCGGATTTTTCCTTGATGCTCAGCGACAAAACGCCCGGACGCGCAATAGTGGCAGTAGCAATGTCAGCAGGTGTGCTCATGCGGGCGCTCCTTGGTTGATTTCAGACGAACAGATTGGCGTATTCCAGCAACACATCTTCCAGCACCATTTGCGGATTGAGCGGATGCTGGGCGCTCGCTCGCGCAGCCTGCAAACGACGTTCAAATGCCAGCAGGCGGGTTAAGTTAGCACGCCCGGCGATTGCCCGCAATTGACTATCGAAATCTACCTGGTAGCGCAACTGCCCGGTCAACTGCAGACTCAGCAGATCATGCTGCCATTGCTGCAACCAGTGGATCAACTCGACCATGTTCTGCTTGGCGTGCTGCTCGGCCAGACGCAGGCTATCGGCGACACTCACGTGCAGCAGGCCGGTCAAAAATGCTTGTCGCCGTGCCTGGTAATCAGCTTCGGACAATTGCTGTGCCAACAGCGGCGCACCACCCGCCTGCGCCAGGCTTGCGGCGGCGTGCTGCACTTTATGCTGCTTGAGCCACGCCAGCGCCTCGGTCTGGTCCGGCAGCGTAAACCGCAGCTGATGGCAACGGCTCAAAATAGTCGGCAACAGTCGACTGGCCTGGTGGCTGACCAGTAGCAGCACGACCTGTGCAGGCGGTTCTTCGAGCGTTTTCAGCAGCGCGTTGGCGGCGGCGCTGTTCATGGCTTCAGCAGGGTGAATCAATGCCACGCGCCTGCCACCACGGTGCGTACTCAGATGTACAAATTCATTCAGGCTACGTATCTGTGCCACACTGATCTGCTGCCCGGCCGCAGCACTTTTGCGCTCGGCAGGCTCGGCGCCATCAGCAGCATCGTCTTCATCAAACACAGCCGGTTGCAACTTGCAGAAATCCGGGTGGCTGCCTTGTCCCATCCAGTGACATGACGGGCACTGACCGCACGCCACGCTGCCGCCTGCCTGTGGCTGCTCGCACAGCAACAGTTGTGCAAAGCGTTCAGCCAGCGCCAGCTTGCCCAGGCCAGCACGGCCATGCAGCAGCAACGCGTGCGGCAGCTGGGCGCGCAGCCCTGTCAGACGTTGCCATATGCCATCGTTCCAGGGATGCAGACTGGCGTTCATAGCGACTTGATAATGTCCGTCAGCGCGGCGCGAATCTGTTCCACGCTGTGTGCGCTGTCGAGAATGCGAAAGCGCGCGGGATACTGTTGTGCACGTTGCAGATAGTGTGTCCGGACGCGTTCAAAAAACGCTTGCTGCTCTTGCTCGAAGCGATCCAGACTGGCATTGCGGGCAAGGCGCTGGCTGGCAATCGCGACGTCAACATCGAACAGCAGCGTCAAATCAGGCTGCAAGCCTGCCTGCACCCAGTCTTCCAGTACGCGCAGCCTGGCTTCGGCAATACCGCGCCCACCGCACTGGTAGGCAAAACTGGCATCGGTAAACCGATCAGAAATGACATAGGCACCGCGAGCCAGCGCGGGCTGGATGACTTTGTCCAGATGTTCGCGACGCGCGGCAAACATCAGCAGCGCCTCGGTTTCGATATGCATCGGTTCGTTCAGCAGCACTTCACGCAATTTTTCACCCAGCGGCGTGCCCCCCGGCTCACGGGTGACCACCACTTCGGTGCCGCGCGCGTGCAACTGTTCGGCCAGCCATGCCAGGTGGGTGCTTTTACCGGCACCGTCGATGCCTTCCAGCGTAATGAATGGCATGGGTCAGTTTCCGTTCTTTTGATAACGCGCAACGGCACGATTATGTTCTTCCAGTGTGTCGGAGAACTGATGCGAGCCATCGCCCTTGGCAACAAAATACAGCGCTTCGCTACGCGCCGGGTGCAGTGCAGCATGGATGGAATCAAGTCCTGGCATCGCAATCGGTGTCGGCGGCAAACCCGCGCGAGTATAGGTATTGTAAGGCGTATCGGTCTGCAAATCGCGTTTGCGCAGGTTGCCATCGTACGTATCGCCCAGCCCATAAATCACCGAAGGATCAGTCTGCAAACGCATGTTGATACGCAGCCGGTTAATAAAAATGGCGGCAATCAACGCGCGTTCGCTGGCCACTGCGGTTTCTTTTTCAATGATGGAGGCCATGATCAGCGCCTGGTAAGGCGTGTCATAGGGCAGTCCGGGCGCGCGCGCAGCCCATTCGGTATCGAGATGCTGCTGCATGGTTTCATAGGCGCGATGCAGTATGGACAAATCGCTCTTGCCCGGATCAATGTAATATTTTGCCGGGAAAAACAGCCCTTCCGGCTGATCTGTTTTAAGACCCAGCTTGTCCATAATTGCCGCCGCACTCAGCCCGGTCGTTTCATGCCGCACTGACGGGTGCGCATCCAGGGCGTCTCGCATCTGCTGAAACGTCCAGCCTTCGATAAATACGATTTCACGTGTGCTGACTTCGCCCTGGGTTAATTTGTCCAGCAATGCCAGCGGCGTCAAAGCATGGCCCAGCGTGTAATGCCCGGCCTTGATACGCGAGGCTTTGCCCAGGGCGCGAGCCAGCAGGCGAAAGCGCCAACGGTCGGGCGTCACGCCCTGGGCATGTAATTGCACGGCCACACTGCTCAGGCTACTGCCGGGTTGCAGGGTGAACTCCATCGGCACACTTTTCAGTGCCAGTGGCGCATAGGCGAATTGTGCGAGCACGCCTGCCAGCACCACAACGGCAAGCATCCCCAATATTATCAAACGTTTAATCAATGTCCTGTTCCAGTAAAGTACGCAACGCAGGCGTGTACTGCGCGCCGTACCAATGCGTGTCGCCCAGCTGCCGTACCCGCCAAATCCCGATGACGCTATTACACAACATCACCTCCTCTGCCGCCAGCAACATGGGCAGCGTCAGCACCTGTACCTGGACACGCAAATCCAGCTGCGGTGCGCGCGCAAGCAAGCGGGCCCGGGTCACGCCAGCGACGCCGCTGTGGCTCAGCGCAGGCGTCAGCAATGTCTTGCCCTGACGGATAAAAAGATTGCTCATGCAGCCACCAATGACCTGATCTTCGGTATCCAGCAAAAGCCCTTCTGCGATGTCTGCGTCTTGCCATTCGCTGCGTGCCAGCACATTTTCCAGCCGGTTGAGGTGCTTGACCCCAGCCAGTGCAGGTTGTCGGGCCAGACGCATAGCGCACACACGGGCGACGATGCCGTCGTCAAGATACGCTTGCGGATAGCAGGGCAGCACGCTGCTGCTGACGATTCTGACGCAGATTGGATGCGCGGGTGGCGCGTAGCCTCGCAGGCCGACACCACGTGTAACGATGATTTTGGCCACACAGTCGGGCGCCTGCGCAGCAATCCGGCTCAAATCTTCTTGCAGCAAGTCTTCAGCCGGGCACGGCAGTTTAAGCCGGGCGCAATCAGCCATCAAAGTAGCGTAATGCAACGACCAAGCGACGGCATTGCCCGCCCGCAACAGCAAGGTGCGAAATACGCCATCGCCGTAGGCCAGACCACGATCCAGCACGCTGATGTGCTGCATGGGCTCACCGTTGACCAGTATCAATCCAGCACTCCCAACGCACGCAGCAAGCCACGCGCCTTGGCACGGGTTTCCTGCAACTCTCGCTGTGGATCGGAATCGGCAACGATCCCGGCGCCAGCAGAAAACGTAATTGCATCCTCGTTCAACATCATGCTGCGTATCAGAATGTTCATGTCCATGTCGCCATCCCGGTTCACATAACCCATGCTGCCGGTGTAAGCGTGGCGCGGGCTGGTTTCGAGCTCACGGATAATCTGTAGCGTACGCACCTTCGGACAGCCGGTGATGGTGCCACCGGGAAACAGCGCGCGTAACACCGCCGCAGGCGACACATCGTCACGCAACACGCCGCTGACGCTGGATTCTATATGATGCACGTGGGTATAGGTGGCGACTGCCATCAGTTCGTCCACCTTGACGCTGCCGGGTTTGCATACGCGACCCAGATCGTTGCGTTCCAGATCAACCAGCATCACGTGTTCCGCACGTTCTTTCGGATGCGCCACCAGCTCGGCGCGTGTCTGCACATCTTGCGCCGGGTCGGCATGACGCGGATAAGTGCCAGCAATCGGCCGTGTGAGCGCCTTGCCAGACTGCACTTGTACCAGTCGTTCCGGCGATGAACTGACAATACTGTGATGCGCATCCAGCCGCGCCAGTCCACCAAATGGAGCAGGATTGGCTTGCCGCAATGCCCGGTAGACTGCAGCAGGCGTGGCACCAGCTTGCACGCGACCATGCCAGCGCCGTGACAGGTTGACCTGGAACACGTCGCCCTCGCGGATGTACCGCTGGATGCGCGCAACGCCACTCAAAAAATCCGGTGCGGGTGCTTCGGCCAGCGTGAGCAATTTCACCGGCAAACGACTGGGGCTATGTGCGCTAACCAGATCACGTTGCATGTCGGCCAGCAAATGTGCGTCATCCATTTCGGCAAACAGCCAGGTTTGTGCGCTGGCGCGATTGACCATGATGGCTGCCGGCATGCGCATCAGGCAGGCATCGGGAAAGCGGCTGTCAGTCGGCCGTTTCGCTACAGTGGGTTCAACTGCATGCAGCGTTTCATACCCCAGATAGACAAACCAGCCGCCACGAAATGGCAAATGAGCCGCCGCCGGCTCAATCTGGCAGCGCTGCGCCTGCCAGTCAGTCGCCAGCTGTGCGTAAATATCCAGACTTGCGTTGGCATCGAAACACGCCTGCTGGCGGGGAAACGCCAGCAGGATGTCCCAACCGCCACCCGATGCCGTTTCCAGCAACACAGGATAGCGTTGTGGCCAGCACGCATGCAGGTCAAGCAGGTCAGGGGTGCCGGATAGGGAAAGGACGGGCACAGTGGTTAACACACTGCCGAGGCAGCGTGTCCGGATCAGACTTTACGGAATACCAGCGTGCCGTTGGTACCGCCAAAGCCGAATGAATTCGACAGCGCGACATCAATTTTCATCTGGCGCGCCACGTTCGGCACATAATCCAGATCACACGCTTCGTCCTGATTGAAGAGATTGATGGTTGGCGGCGCCACTTGATGGTAAACGCTCAGGGCTGAAAATACGGCTTCTACGCCGCCAGCAGCGCCCAGCAGATGGCCGGTCATTGACTTGGTTGAACTGATCGCAGCCGTGTAAGCGTGATCACCCAATGCGGTTTTTACCGCTTTGGTTTCAGCCAGGTCTCCCAGCGGCGTGGAGGTGCCGTGGGCGTTAATATAATCGACCTGATCGGCATTCAGACCAGCGTTTTTCAGGGCGTTGCGCATGCAGCGCGCCGCACCCTCGCCACTCTCGACCGGCGCTGTCATGTGATACGCGTCACCACTCATGCCAAAACCGGCCAATTCACCGTAAATTCTGGCGCCACGCGCCTTGGCATGCTCATATTCTTCCAGCACCAGAATGCCCGCACCTTCGCCCATGATGAAACCGTCCCGATCCTTGTCCCACGGACGGCTCGACGTGGCTGGATCATCATTGCGCGTCGACAAGGCTCGGGCCGCCGCAAACCCGCCAATACCAAGCGGACTCAGCGCAGACTCGGCGCCGCCTGCTACCATCACGTCGGCATCGCCGTACTCGATCATGCGTGCCGAATCGCCAATGCAGTGGGTGGCGGTAGTACACGCCGTGACCATCGCCAGATTGGGACCTTTAAAACCATACATGATCGACAGGTTGCCCGCGATCATGTTGATAATCGAAGCCGGAATAAAAAACGGCGAAATCTTGCGTGCACCGCCGGCCAGATAGGTATTGTGCGTCTCTTCGATCAACGGTAAGCCGCCGATACCCGAACCGATATTGACACCGATACGCTCGGCATTCTCTTCCGTGACTTCCAGACCCGAATCCTTGACCGCTTCCATCGCCGCGACCATGCCGTACTGGATGAATACATCCATACGGCGCGCGTCTTTCACGCTCAGGTACTGCTCGGCATTGAAGTTTTTAACTTCGCCGGCAATCTGTGCGCTGAACGGACTGGGATCAAACCGCGTAATCCGGGTGATACCCGACTTGCCGGCAACAATGTTAGACCAGGATGCCTGGATACCAATACCGACCGGGGATACGATGCCCAGCCCGGTGATCACGACTCTACGCTTGGCCAAATGAGCTCCGCGGGAAAATTAAAAATTACTTGGCGAGGTGACCATTGACATAGTCAACGGCCTGTTTCACGTTGGTGATTTTTTCCGCTTCTTCATCCGGAATTTCACATTCAAATTCTTCTTCCAGCGCCATCACCAGCTCGACCGTATCGAGGGAGTCCGCGCCCAGATCTTCCACAAAGGAAGATTCAATTTTTACGTCAGCTTCGTTCACGCCCAGTTGTTCAGCGACGATTTTCTTGACACGTTGTTCGATGTTGTCCATCTCGGTACTCCCAAATAGTAAACAAAAAGCGTTGGCATTCTAGCAAAGTTGCCAACATAACCCAAACTCAAACGGGCAAAACTGATACAGCGGATGATTGACCCGCTTATTCCATATACATTCCGCCATTTACATGCAGATTGGCGCCCGTAATATACGCGGCTTGCGCCGAGGCCAGGAAAGCCACGGCATGGCCAATATCCTCGACCTTGCCAAGCCGTCCCAACGGGATGTGCGCAAGGAGCGCATCGCGCTGCGCATCCGGCAACGCCCGCGTCATGTCGGTATCAATAAAACCCGGCGATACACAGTTGACAGTGATATTGCGACTCCCTACTTCGCGCGCCAGCGATTTAGAGAAGCCGATCAGGCCGGCTTTTGCCGCTGCGTAGTTGGTCTGACCGGCATTACCCATCGCACCCACAACCGAACTGATAGTGATGATGCGACCGTAACGTGCTTTCATCATCGCGCGCAATACGCCGCGCGACAGCCTGAATACCGAACTGAGGTTGGTCTGCATGATGTCATCCCATTCCTCATCTTTCATGCGCATCAGCAGGTTATCACGGGTAATCCCCGCGTTATTCACCAGAATACCAATATCACCATGGTCTTTCTGAATCGCATCGAGCGTGTTCGTGACGCTGTCGGCGTCCGTGACCTGCAATACCCGGCCTTCGCCCTGTATGCCAGCTGCTTGCAAATAGGCGCTAATGGCTTCTGCGCCGGTCACACTGGTCGCAGTGCCAATCACGACCGCGCCCTGTTTTCCCAATTGCAAGGCAATGGCCTGGCCGATGCCCCGGCTGGCACCGGTTATCAAAGCAATTTTTCCGTGTGGCATGTTCTCTCCTGTCAAGCCGCCAGCGCGGCCTTGATTTCATCCAGGGCACCGAGACTGGTCAGCGCATACGCTTGCAGACGCGCATCACCGCGCTTGGCCAAACCAGCCAGTACTTTTCCTGGCCCGCATTCAACCACCTGCGTGACGGCCATCTCAGCCATTGCGTGCATGGTTTCCGACCAGCGCACCGGGCTATAAAGCTGGCGCGTCAGGGCGTCACGTATTGCGTCCGCAGCGTCATGGCTCACGACATCCGCATTGTGTAACACCGGGATCGCAGGCGAATTCAAATTGATACCGGCCAAAGCGCGTGACAGCTTGTCTGCCGCCGGACGCATCAGCGCACAGTGCGACGGTACCGAAACAGGCAAGGCCAGCGCACGCTTGGCGCCTTTTTCTTTGGCCAGCACCATACCCCGTTCAACCGCAGCTTTGTGTCCCGCAATCACGACCTGACCTGGCGAATTAAAATTAACCGCCTCAAGTACCTCACTTTGCGCAGCCTCTGCGCACAGGGCGCGCACTGTACCATCATCCAGACCCAGAATGGCAGCCATGCCACCCACGCCTTCAGCAACAGCATCCTGCATCGCCTGCGCGCGCAGGCGCACCAGCGGCAGCGCATCACCGAACGACAGGACGCCCGCTGCGACCAGCGCCGAGTACTCGCCCAGGCTGTGTCCCGCCATCATATCGGGGACACGCCCGCCCTGATCCAGCCAGGCGCGATAAGCAGCAATTCCGGCAGTCAACATGACCGGCTGCGTGTTCACCGTCTGATTCAACTGTTCGATTGGTCCGTCAGACACCAGTTTCCACAAATCCTGACCCAGCACCTCACTGGCTTCAGCAAACGTGTCGCGCACCACAGCGAGCTGTTCCAGACCCTGCATCATTGCGATGGATTGTGAGCCCTGACCGGGAAAAACAAAGGCTAGTTTCATATTCAGTTTTTAATATCCGAAATTCACGCGGCTAGATCCGGCCATTTAAGCAATACCGAACCCCAGGTGAAGCCGCCGCCAAACGCCTCCATCAGCACGACCTCCCCAGCCTTGATGCGACCATCGCGCACTGCCGCATCGAGCGCCAGCGGGATCGAAGCGGCCGAAGTGTTGCCATGCCGGTCAACAGTAACCACCACATTGTCCATACTCATGCCGAGTTTTTTGGCCGTTGCCTGAATGATGCGTATATTGGCTTGATGCGGCACCAGCCAGTGGACGTCGGATTTTTGCAGGCCATTGGCTGCCAGCGTTTCGTCAACGATGGCATCCAGCGTTTTGACTGCCATTTTGAATACGGCATTGCCTTCCATTTGCATGGTGGGTTTGCCGTCCGAACCCGCCGATACGCCCCCATTGACATGCAAAAGCTTGCTGTATTGACCATCCGCATGCAGATGCGTGGAAATGATGCCAACTTGCTCACTGGCTTTGAGAATCACCGCGCCCGCGCCATCACCCCACAAAATACAGTTGCCACGATCAGTCCAGTCGGTGATGCGCGACAGCGTTTCTGCACCCATCACCAGCGCACAGCGAGCCTGTCCCGCACGGATGAAGTTATCCGCAATTGATAACGCATAAACAAAGCCGCTGCATACGGCCTGCACATCAAACGCCGGACAGGCATTTGCCACACCCAGCTTGGCCTGAACCAGGCACGCGGTGCTCGGAAATACCAAATCCGGGGTAGTCGTTGCAACGATGATCAGATCAATGTCAGCTGCCAGCACCCCGGCGGCTTCAAGCGCCTGACGTGCGGCCGCAGTCGCAAGATCGCTGGTGGTTTCATGGTCTGCCGCAATGTGGCGCTGTTTGATGCCGGTGCGCTCGACAATCCACTGGTCGGATGTTTCAACCATCTTTTCCAGATCGGCATTGGTCAGGATACGCTCAGGCAGATAGCCACCTGTGCCAGCAATTATTGAATTCATTTAAGCGGCATCCTCTTGCACATTACCCATTTGCTCGGTGATGCGGCGCAATACACCATTACGCACTTCCTTGACGGCCTGTTCAATTGCGTGTTCGTAAGCAAAACGATCTGCCCCACCGTGACTTTTAATAACGATGCCACGCAAACCCAACAAGGTAGCGCCATTATAACGACGTGGATCAACCCGCTTCTTGAACGCCTTGAGAACCGGCAACGCAATGAGCCCGGCGAGTTTGGTCAAAAGATTGCGGTTGAACTCTTCACGCAACATGGTTGACACCATCTTGGCCAGTCCTTCCGAACTTTTAAGTGCCACGTTGCCGACAAACCCATCACACACGACGACATCCGTGGTGCCTTTGAAGATATCGTTTCCTTCAATATTGCCGTAAAAATTCAACCCGCTGCGGCGCAGCAATTCCGCCGCCTGCTTGACGATTTCATTGCCTTTGATTTCCTCTTCGCCGACATTCAGCAAGCCAACACTGGGTGCTTCACGCTGCTCCAGCGCCGACACCAGCATCGCTCCCATAATGCCGAACTGCAGCAGATGCTCGGCGCTACAGTCAACGTTTGCACCCAGATCAAGCACGTAAGTATGGCCTTTGATCGTTGGCATTTCAGTGGCGATAGCAGGTCGCTCAATACCGGGCAGCATCTTGAGCACAAATCGGGCAGTCGCCATCAGGGCGCCGGTATTGCCGGCCGAAATACACGCGTCCGCCTCGCCACTTTTGACGAGATCAATGGACACGCGCATGGAGGAGTTTTTTTTGTTGCGCATGGCGAGGGCGGGCGCTTCATCCATGCCCACCACTTCGCTGGCATGATGAATCCGCAGACGAGAACTGACCTTGCCACGACGGGCACGCAATTCGGCCTCCAGCACCTCACCCAGACCGACCAGCACAACGTGCAGGTTCGGGTCGCGCGCGAGACATCTCAATGCAGCGGGTACAGTGACGTGCGGTCCGTGGTCACCCCCCATGGCATCGATTGCCACGGTTACATCTCTCATGATGACAGCATTACCTGTTGGTGCTGCATTAACGATACAAGGCAGTCACAACAGCATGCGCGCATGCTGGGGCAGACGCGTATACCTGGCTCTGACGCACGTTCAATACAGCTTATTCGCCTTTAGTATTTACAACCTTACGACCACGATAAAACCCATTCGGGCTGATATGATGACGCAAATGCACTTCGCCGGTGGTTGGCTCAATCGCCAATGGCGGATTGGTCAAAAAGTCATGCGAACGGTGCATACCACGCTTGGAAGGGGATTTCTTATTCTGTTGAACAGCCATTTCAATACTCCAGTCAAAAATTCAATTTTTTTGTTTCAATGCAGCTAAAACCGCAAACGGATTAGGTCGCTTGCTGCTAACCGCCCCAATAATCGATGCTGGACACGCATTGTCCAGATGAATAGGCGCTGTCGGCAACGCCAGCAGCATCTCCTCTTCTATCCATTCCATCCAGTCAAACTGCTCGTCGGCGAGCATCGCATCTTCCAGACCGTCAGCTTCGCGATCCCACGCAGCCAGCTCGTCTTCATGCCGCGCCAGCCAGATTTGCGCCTTCACCACCAACGGCCAGGTACAATCTTGCAAGCAGCGCTGGCATTGCAGCTCAAGATCAGCCTGCAACTCCAGTTTCAAAAACCGGCGGCGCATATGCCCAACACCACCGGTTATCCGATAACGCAACGCGCCTGCCGGATTCGTCAACGCGTCACGCAAACGTGTGAAATCTTGTAGCGCAGCTACGCCTTCCAACACCCTGGCGTCTTGCGCAAACGCAAGACAATCAATGACCGCCTGTTCCGACATAAGCCGCGCATGATATAATTTTCACCTTGTGTTGTCAAAATAAGGCGTTGCAGCGTGATCAAGAAAATCCTTATAGCCAACCGGGGGGAAATTGCAGTGCGCATCGTGCGTGCCTGCTCCGAACTGGGTATCACCTCTGTGGCGATCTATGCTGACGCAGATCGGCATGCATTGCATGTCAAAAAAGCCGACAAAGCCTACAACATCGGCTCTGATCCGGTACAGGGATACTTAAATGCACATAATATAGTCAATCTGGCAGTTGCCAGTGGCTGTGATGCGCTGCATCCGGGCTATGGCTTCCTGTCAGAAAATCCCATGCTGGCTGAAATCTGCGCACGTCGTGGCATCAAATTTATCGGCCCCAATGCAGACGTCATCACCATGATGGGCGACAAAATCCAGGCGCGTAAAGCCATGATCAAGGCCGGCGTTCCGGTCATCCCGGGCAGCGAACATAACCTGGCAAACGTCGAGGAAGCGCGCGTACTGGCCGGCACAATTGGCTATCCCGTGATGCTCAAAGCCACCAACGGCGGGGGTGGCCGTGGTATCCGGCGCTGTGATTCTGAAGCCGAGTTGCTAAAAAACTATGACCGTGTGGTTTCTGAAGCGGGTAAAGCGTTTGGCAAGCCGGAAGTCTTTATGGAAAAGTGCGTGGTAAATCCCAAGCACATTGAAGTCCAGGTCATGGCTGACAGTTTCGGCAACACCATCCACCTGTTTGAACGCGATTGTTCCATCCAGCGACGTAACCAGAAGCTGATTGAAATCGCACCTTCACCGCAGCTAACCGAGGCGCAGCGTCAATACATTGGCAAACTCGCCGTGCGTGCCGCCAAAGCCGTTGGCTATGAAAATGCCGGTACCGTTGAGTTTTTACTGGATACAGACAATCAGTTCTATTTCATGGAAATGAATACCCGCCTGCAAGTCGAGCACACCATCACCGAGGCGATTACCGGTGTGGATATCGTGCAGGAACAGATTCGCATCGCTGCAGGGCAAGTGCTGCAGTACAAACAGGAAGATGTGCACTATCGAGGCTTCGCGATGGAGTTTCGCATCAATGCCGAAGACCCGAAGAATGACTTTCTGCCCAGTTTTGGTCGTATCACGCGTTACTACGCTCCAGGCGGCCCAGGCGTGCGTACCGATGCTGCCATGTATAGCGGCTATGTGATACCACCGTATTACGATTCCATGTGTGCCAAAATCACGGTGTGGAATCTGAATTGGGAAAGCGTGATGGAACGCGGTCGCCGGGCGCTCAACGATATGGTGGTCTATGGCGTCAAAACCACGATCCCATATTATCTGGAGATCCTGAAAAATCCGGATTTCCGCAGTGGCCGATTTAATACCTCATTCGTGGATACCCATCCCGAACTGGTAAACTACGCTGTACGCCAGCCGCCCGAGATGATCGCCGCAGCCATCTCTGCCGCCCTCGCTGCCCATAACGGTTTGTAATCCGCTTAACTCGAAAGACTGCACCGAACATGCCTAAAGTATTCGTTTCCGACCTCGTCCTGCGTGACGGCCACCAATCCCTGATCGCCACGCGCATGCGCACCGAGCACATGCTGCCGATTTGTGCCAAGCTCGACAGCGTTGGTTTCTGGTCACTCGAAGCATGGGGTGGCGCGACGTTTGACGCGTGCGTGCGTTTCTTGCGCGAAGATCCGTGGGAGCGTCTGAAAAAGCTGCGCAAAGCGCTGCCCAACACACCGATCCAGATGCTGCTGCGCGGCCAGAATCTACTCGGCTATCGCCATTATGCAGATGATATGGTGCGTGCTTTCGTACAAAAATCTGCGGACAACGGCGTCGATGTATTCCGTATTTTTGATGCCATGAACGACTTGCGCAACATGCAGGTTTCTGTCGCTGCGGTTAAAAAAGCCGGCAAGCATGCAGAGGGTGCGCTCTCCTACACCACCAGCCCGGTGCACGACATTCCGCACTTCGTCACGCTGGCAAAAGGCCTGGCCGATCTGGGTTGCGATACCATCGCCATCAAGGATATGGCGGGTTTATTAACCCCGACAGCCGCGTTCGATCTGGTCAAAGCCGTGCGCGAAGCGACCGGCCTGCCAGTCCATACCCACAGCCATGCCACTTCGGGTCTGGCCAGCATGTCACACCTGAAAGCCATCGAAGCGGGCGCCAGCATTATCGACACCTGCAATTCGGCATTTTCCGAAGGTGCAAGCCATTCGACAACCGAAAGCATGGTGGCTGCTCTGGCAGGTACCGAGTATGACACTGGCCTGAGCTTGCCATTGCTGGAAGAAATCGCTGCCTACTTCCGTGAAGTACGCAAGCTTTACTGGCAATTCGAAAGTGCTTTTACCGGTGTGGATCCGCGCGTATTGATTAGCCAGGTACCGGGCGGCATGATCTCCAATCTGTCCAATCAGCTCAAGGAACAGGGCTCGCTCGACCGCATGGATGAAGTCCTGATGGAAATTCCGCGCGTGCGCGAAGACCTGGGCTATCCACCGCTGGTCACGCCAACATCGCAAATCGTCGGCAGCCAGGCCGTCATCAACGTCTTGACCGGCGGTCGTTACAAAACCATTACCAACGAGGTGAAACTCTACCTGCAGGGGCGTTATGGCCAGGCACCGGGTAAAGTCAATCCGCAGGTACTCAATCTGGCGATTGGGGATCAGGATGTCATTACCTGCCGCCCGGCTGACCTGATCCCGGACGAACTGGACAAATTACGCGGCGAAATCGAGGGGCTGACCAAATCAGAAGAAGATGTACTGACTTACGCCATGTTCCCTGATTTGGGTCGCACATTTTTGCAGGAGCGGAACGCAGGCAGTCTGGCACCTGAACCACTGCGTACCATCGGTGAAAAAAACGCGACCACACAAACCCGTTCAGCTGCCGACGAGTTCCGCATTACCCTGCACGGCGAAACCTATCACATCCGCCTCACCGGTACCGGGCATGGCTCGCAAGCTGAGCGACCGTACTATGTCTCGGTCGATGGCGTAACCGAGGAAGTACTGGTAGAAGCGCTCAACGAGATTGAAGTCAGTACTGGCAATGACAATGCAGCCAAACCCAAATCAGCTGGCAGCAAGTTGCCTGCCAGTGGACGCCCGCGCCCCAGCCATGCTGGTCACGTTACCACCGCCATGCCCGGCACAATTGTCGATGTGCTGGTCACCACCGGCCAAAAGGTCAACGCAGGTGATCCGGTCTTGGTGATTGAAGCTATGAAAATGGAAAATGAAATCCAGGCGTCTGTTGCCGGTACCGTGATTACCCTATTCGTCGTCAAGGGTGATGCAGTCACACCGGATCAGGCGTTGCTCGAAATTCAGCCTGGTTGAGCATATTGCAGCCGCAGCCATTACAACTGGTACTGGCATCTACCTCACCCTATCGGCGCGAACTGTTACAGCGTCTGCAAGTGCCATTTGAGGTGGCCGCACCCGAAGTCAATGAAACACCCCTGCCGCACGAAACACCAGCGGCAACGGCTCTACGCCTCGCGCAGCTCAAGGCGCGTGCAGTAAATACAGCCTATCCAAATGCGCTGATTATCGGCTCGGATCAAGTTGCGACAGTTGATGGACTGCAAATTGGCAAGCCCGGTACGCATCAGCGCGCGGCAGAACAATTGCGGCTGATGGCCGGCAAGTGCGTAACCTTCCACACAGCGCTGGCACTATACAACAGCGCCAGCGGCAGCATGCAAACCACTTGTGTACCGACTACGGTGCAGCTGCGCCCACTCAGCGAAGCGCAGATTGAGTCTTACCTGCGCAAAGATCAACCCTATAACTGCGCAGGCAGCGCCCGCGTCGAAACCCTGGGTATTGCCGTTATCAGCAAACTACAAAGCGATGATCCAAATGCACTGATTGGCTTACCGCTGATAGCCCTGACACAAATGCTGGCAAATGAAGGGCTGGACGTACTAACCTGGAAGGCTTAAGAAGGAGACGGCGCGCCCTTGGGCGGGATTGGAGGCGAGGGCATTGACGGCTTCATAGGCTCACTCGCCTGCTGTTTTATTTCCCAGCGACGCTTGATGGCTGCGCGTTGAGCAGGCGGTAACTTCTTGAGCTTTTTGTAATTCTCACGCGCCTTGATGCGTTCCGCTTTGGTCAATGAAGCCCAGTTTTTAAGGCGCGCCTGAAAACGTTGGCGCGCCTCAGGCGCCATTGTTGGATAGCGCGCTTCTACTGCCAGCAAACGTTCACGCTGAGCTGGCGGCAGGGTGTTCCACTGCGCTGCCAGCGGCGCCAGAATTGCCTGCTGTGCAGGTTTCAGCGCTTGCCATTGGGTTGCATTGTCCTTGCCGCCCGCCAGCG
Source organism: Sideroxydans lithotrophicus (assembly GCA_022736605.1). Lineage (GTDB taxonomy): Bacteria > Pseudomonadota > Gammaproteobacteria > Burkholderiales > Sulfuriferulaceae > Sulfuriferula. The sequence goes on along the minus strand of DZDB01000008.1, from coordinate 10,009 downwards.
CCACGCCTGACCAAACCAACATGAGCCAAATTATTGCTCGGAAGAAGGATTTTTTAGCCATTGGGTAAAATGATTGTCAAGGTAAGCATGCACCGGCAAATCGTCTGTCAACAAGGCCGCGTCGATTTCAGCCTGATCGTCCGCCGGTTGGGGCAGCATTTGCCAGACGCCAAGCACACTCAGTAATACAGCAATCAATACCGCCCCGATGACTGCCGTGCGATGCTGCGAAAACCAGGAATGACGGTGCAGGAGGTTACCCGAGCGCCCAACACCACTCGATTGCCGTGAAACAGCATGCGCAACAGCTGAATGGCGCGCTGCACGCAAATCCAGCGCCACCTTGTCACTGATGTTATTTACATCTGTATCCAGCAAGGTAACCAGTTTTTTTGAAAAATCATGCTCATTCATAAGGTAACTCCTCGACTTTCCAGATACTTCGAGAGCGCTTGAACTGCACGTGAGCAGTGAGTTTTTACGCTGCCTTCCGAGCAGCCCATGATGATCGCCGTTTCTGCCGTATCCATCTCTTCCCAGTAACGCAACAGGAAAGCCTCGCGTTGACGTAACGGCAACTTTTCCAGCGCGATTTGCAGAATACGCATGCGCTGGCTGGCCTCTGCCTGATACGCCGGGTCATCAGACTCGGATGTACTTTGCACATGGTCGATACTGTCCGCATCTTCACTATGCGGATCCTGACCAGGCACAATAAATGACAGCGCCGTGGTCCAGTAGTTGCGCACTTTCTGGCGTCTAAAATAATCCCGGATCGTATTTTGCAATATCCGCTGAAACAACATGGGGTGTTCGCTGGCCGGGCGGTCCGCATATTTTTCGGCCAGCTTGAACATGCTGTCCTGCACAATATCCAGCGCCACCTGGTCATCGCGCACCGCAAACGCCGCCTGACGAAAAGCGCGGCGTTCAACTTCTGCAAGAAAGCTTGAAAGTTCTTCCGGGGTGGACACAGTGGCAGATGGACCCGTATTACACGCGCTTAATTGCTGGCAGGCGATGCGCCAGCAAGCGGCTGCTCGGCAATCTCCAGCAGCCAATCCAGTCGTAATACTTCGCAATGACCGTCCTCGAAACGTACGTTCAACCACTCGGCAGCGTCACGTGTCGCCACATCCAGAGGCATGATTTTGGCCGCGACGTCTGCGCCGCTGGCGTCCTGATAACGCAACCAGAGCGGTATGCGTCTGAGCACAGCGAATTCAAGTCGCTCGTGCTGCTCACAGGCGATGGGCTGATAGGGCGCCATTGATCTCAACGTATTACGCTACCAGCATACGTCAGTGGATTCATGCTTTTTCCCATCGCCACGCCAAAGCGCTTGGCAAACCGGTCGGCAAATCCTTCCTGGCGACTGAAGTCGACAATATCCTTGGCTTTAATGACGTCACGCGCAACATAATCGGTGCTGCCCAGCGCGTCCGCCAAACCCAGTGTGATACTTTTTTCACCGGTCCAGACCAGGCCGCTGAACATGTCCGGCGTTTCCTTCAGTCGACTGCCCCGGCCATCGCGTACCGCTTTGATAAATTGCTGGTGAATTTCTTCCAGCATGGTCTTGGCATAAGCCTCCTGTTGTGGATTTTCCGGTGAAAACGGGTCGAGAAATCCTTTATTCTCACCTGCCGTTAGCAAACGTCTTTGCACACCGAGTTTATCCATGGTGCCGGTAAACCCGAATCCGTCCATCAATACCCCGATGGAACCGACGATACTGGCTTTATCGACGTAAATTTTATCCGCAGCCGAGGCTACATAATAGGCACCCGACGCGCAGATATCATCGACTACCGCATACAGTGGAATGGCCGGGTACTTGGCACGCAGGCGTTTGATATCGTCATAAATCTGGCCAGACTGCACCGGACTGCCGCCCGGACTGTTGATGCGCAGAATCACGCCCTTGGTATTGCTGTCTTCAAACGCTGCCTGCAACCCCGCCATCACCTCATCTGCACTCGTTTCACCTGGCGCAATGGTGCCACTCAGTTCCACCAGCGCGGTGTGCTTGCCGGGAATGGGGATGCCATGATCGCCAATCCAGCCCAACGCCAGAAACAGCAGAATAAATAAATAGGAGAAGCCCAACAGCTTGAAAAAAATACTCCAGTGGCGCGCAGTACGTTGCTCTTTCACGGCAGACAGCGCGACTTTTTCAAGCACTTCGCGCTCCCAGTTTCCGGATTTTTCCGGCTCAGACATGGTGGATTTCCTCGATTAGATAAATATTGCCGTCACGTTCCTGCACTGCAACTGTAGTCAGCCCTTTACCGGCGCACCGTCCACTTGCACAGTACCCAGTATCCGGCAGATACAGCGCACCATGCGTGGCACAGACCAAGTATAACCCGGAGATATCGAAAAAATCGCCGGGTTGCCAGTCCATTTCGACCGGAATATGTGCGCAGCGATTGAGATAAGCATGGACTTTGTTGTGAAAGCGGATGACAAATGCGGGCACTTGAGCGTCATCAATCGTCACCTCAAAACGCACACCCGTGGCTGCATTCTCAAGCTGTGCGCTGGCACAAATCAGGCGTGGGTAGTCAGCCATGCCGCCAGATCCCTGAAATCATTTGCAAGATATAACGGCTGGCACGGCGCCAGTGTCTCTACGCCGTGCGCGCCATACGTGACGCCAACACTCGCCACACCCGCATTCAAGGCCATTTGCAGGTCGTGGCTGGTATCGCCGATCATCAAAGTGCGATCAGCCGTGGTGCCACAATTCGACATCAATGTATGCACCATGCCGGGATGCGGCTTTGAAAACCCTTCATCCGCACAGCGTGACGCATGAAAATAGCCACGCAGGCCACTTTGATCAAAGGCTCGCTCCAGGCCCTTCCGGCTCTTGCCGGTTGCCACCGCCATCCAGAACCCGGCAGCGTGCAGCGACTGGATCGTTTCAGTCACACCATCAAATAAAGGCAAGCGGTGGTCCTGTCCAAGAAAGTGGTATCGATACCGTTCCACCAGGCGTGGATAATCGGCCGTTGACAGGTCAGGTAACAAAGTATGCAACGCTTCGGCCAGCCCAAGTCCAATGATGTGGCTGGCCTCCGCCGTGCTCGGCACGCGCAATCCCAGATCCGCGCACGCCAGCCGGATCGATTCGGCAATCGCTGCCGTCGAATCCATCAAGGTGCCATCCCAGTCAAATATCAGTAAATCAAACCGCCTGTCACGCATTGGCTTCACGATCCAGTTGTGCCACAAAATCTGATAATTCTTCAGGCAATGGCGCTTCCAGCCGCAGCGGCTCGCCCGTCAAAGGATGCTTGATACTCACTCGATGCGCATGTAAAAACATACGCTTGAGGCCATGCTTCGCCAAGGACTTATTGCGCGCAAAATCACCATATTTATCGTCGCCCGCGATCGGGAATCCGAGATGCGCCAGATGCACGCGAATTTGATGGGTGCGACCGGTCTTCAATTCGGCTTCCAGCAGACTGTAGTCCTGCCAGTTGCGCTGCAAACGGAATACCGTGTGCGCCAGTTGTCCATCGGCCCGCACCAGCACTCGCCGCTCGCCCGACTCGTTGATATATTTGTATAACGGCTCGCGCGCATGCCTGAGCGCATCCGTCCAGCGCCCGAGCGTCAGTGCAAAATAACGTTTGTCCATCTGGTTATTACGCATCATATCGTGCAACGCGACCAGCGCACTCCGCTTGGTGGCAAGCATCAACACCCCGGATGTCTCGCGATCCAGACGATGCGCCAACTCAAGGAAACGCTGCTCAGGCAGTTCCAGCCGCAGCTGTTCGACCACGCCCAGGCTGATGCCGCTGCCACCATGTACCGCCATACCTGCCGGTTTGTTGAGTACCAGCAAACCCTCATGCTGATAAATGATGTGCTGCGCAAGGCGGCTCACATCTTTGGGCAAGACCCTGGTTTTCGCGATGGCGGGCATGGCAACGCGGATCGGCGGAATGCGCACCTCATCACCCAGTGCCAGTTTACGCGAAGCATCGCAGCGACCTTTATTTACCCTCACCTCACCACTGCGCAAGATTCGGTACAAATGGCTCTTCGGCACCCCCTTGAGTTGACGCGCCAGAAAGTTATCCACACGTTGACCTGCACCCGCTTCATCCACCGTAAGGTATGTGACAGATTCTTTGCGTAAATCATTCATTTTGCATATACTAGTTCAACTTTCTGTGACGTTTTCCAGGCCGGTTTTACCCGGCAACTGACGGAAAATTCCGCGTCCAGGAGTAAAATTAGCCGGTTAATTCGCTCACCGGATGCAAGTTTACACGCATCGCGCCTGCCACAATTTTGCACCGCCATGCCGAAAACGCCCAAGCTGTCCAAGCATGCCAAGAAGCGCCTGGACGCCGCATAAAAAAGTAGCGATGGTACTGCATAAGCGCGCGAAACGCACCCTGAATTCCGGGTAGACAGATCACCTCTCTGCCCTTACAACTAACCGTCATGCCCGAGTAACCTGGTTGTCCAAATGACTGAAATTCCAGCATAAAACTCCCAAGCTGCCATACCGCGCCACATGCGCGGTGGTTGGTTGTCCCGTGTACTTCGCGCGCGGGAGAACGATAAATGAAACGCATGTTATTTAATGCGACACAGGCGGAAGAACTGCGTGTCGCCATTGTCGATGGCCAGAAACTGGTTGACCTCGACATTGAATCCGCCAGCAAAGAGCAACGCAAAAGCAATATCTATAAAGGCATTGTCACCCGGGTCGAACCCAGTCTCGAAGCTGCTTTTATTGATTATGGCACCGACCGTCACGGGTTTTTACCGTTCAAGGAACTGTCGCGCGCCTGCTTCTCCAAAGACGTAGCAGACGTATCGCGTGCCCGCATCCAGGATGTCCTGCGCGAAGGTCAGGAAATTATCGTCCAGGTTGAAAAGGACGAACGCGGCAACAAGGGCGCCGCACTCACTACCTATATCAGCCTGGCCGGGCGCTATCTGGTGCTGATGCCCAACAACCCGCGCGGTGGCGGTGTGTCGCGCCGTATCGAAGGCGAAGAACGCAACGAACTGCGTGACGTCATGGCGCAGCTGGAAATCCCCAACGGGATGAGTATCATTGCCCGCACCGCCGGCATTGGCCGGGGCGTGGAAGAACTGCAGTGGGATCTGAACTACCTGCTGCAATTGTGGAACGCCATTGATGCGGCAGCCAATAGCCAGAAAGGCGCTTTCCTGATCTACCAGGAAAGCAGCCTGGTCATCCGTGCCATCCGTGATTACTTCCAGCCTGACATCGGCGAAATCCTGATCGATACCGAAGAGGTCTTCGAACAGGCACAGCAGTTCATGAGCCATGTCATGCCCGGCAACGTCCACAAGGTCAAACTGTATAAAGACGACGTGCCGCTGTTTTCCCGCTTCCAGATCGAACACCAGATTGAATCGGCTTTTTCGCGCGAAGTAAACCTGCCATCCGGCGGTGCCATCGTCATTGACCACACCGAAGCGCTGGTGTCGGTCGACGTCAACTCGGCGCGCTCAACACGTGGCGCCGATATTGAACAAACTGCGTACAACACCAATCTTGAAGCTGCCGAAGAAGTTGCGCGCCAGCTGCGCCCGCGCGATCTTGGCGGCCTGATCGTCATCGATTTCATCGACATGGAAAGCCAGCGCAACCAGCGCGAGGTAGAAAACCGCCTGCGCGATTCGCTGCATCATGACCGTGCACGCGTGCAATTCGGCAAGATTTCCAAGTTCGGCCTGATGGAACTGTCACGCCAGCGTCTGCAGCCGTCACTCGGCGAATCCAGCCACCAGCCGTGCCCGCGCTGCAGCGGTACCGGCTTTATTCGCGGCATCGAATCAACCGCCCTGCACATCCTGCGCATCATTCAGGAAGATGCGATGAAGGAAAACACCGGTGCGATTCACGCGCAGATCCCGGTCGACGTTGCCACCTTCCTGCTGAACGAAAAACGCGCCGATATTTTTGCCATCGAGTCACGCCTCAAGGTAAGCGTGCTGTTGATTCCTAACGTGCATCTGGTCACGCCGCACTACAAAATCGCCCGCCTGCGCCATGACGAACTCAATCAAAACGATGTCAACACGCCAAGCTACAAACTGGCCGACGCGATTGAAGACATCGCACATACTGAAACCCACAAAGAACACAAGCCAGCCCCACAGATTCCCGCCGTACGTGGCATTACGCCCGCGCAGCCTGCGCCCATTGTGGAAGAAAAACAGACAGCGCCACAGCCAGTCGCTCAGGTTGAGCCCAAATCCGGCCTGATTGGTCGCATTTTTGGCTGGTTGCAAAAATTTGGTGATGAGAAACCCGTCGAACCGGTGGTTGCAGAACCCGTTGCCCAGCCCGTACGCGAAACCCGCGACAGCCGTGGTCGCGGTCGCCAGCGCAGTGAGCGTAATCCGCAAAGCGAACGCAGCGAGCGCCCACCACGTGCCACGACGCCAGAAAACCAGGAACGCGCCCCGCGCGCTGAACGCCAGGAGCGTACTCCACGCCCGGAGCGTGCGCCGCGCCAGGAACGCACCCCGCGTCCGGAACACCAGGCCAGCGAACGCCAAACCAACCCGGCAAATGGCGACACAGCGGTCAAATCGGAGCAGCCGCGCAAACCGCGTCAGCAACAGCAAGCGCGTGTGCCCAAACCGGAAAACAACACAGTCACTGTCGAGTCATCCGTTGATAGCACCGGCGTCGATGTCCCCGCCGCTGCTGAAACCGGTGCGCCCACCGAGCCACGTAGCCGTCGTGGTCGTCGCGGTGGCCGCCGTGAGCGCCGCCCTGAGAATGATGCAGCCGCCAGCACTGCAGGGGATGAGCAAACCACGCCGGTAAACCAACCCGAATCTGCTCTGATACCGACTCCGTTGGAAAATCCAGCGCAAACTGACATCACACCGGCACCCGCCGTTGCAACAGTGACAGAGATTGCCACACCTGTCATCGTGGCACCGGCTCCGGTTGCGCGCGCAAAGCCGGTAGCTGAGGTACCAAACGGGCGCATGGCAGCAGACAAAGTCATCAGCGAGTTGCAGCACATCACGCCAGAAGCGGCGCAGTTGCAACAGGTTGAGACACAAGTCATATCGACCGGCATGATTGAACCAGCGCCAGTCACCTCGCCACGCCCACGTCGCCAGCCAGCACCGGCCATGACAGAAGCAACGGTTGAGCTGACCCAGATAGAAACCCAGTCAGGTGTATCCAGCAGCATGGTGGATGCCGCCCCAGTCGCACGCGCACCGCGCCGGGCAGCCGCGCAGCAACAGGCGGCTCAAGACGTTACGCTGGAGCAGATCGAAACCCGCCGTTGATACAGCGATACGGTTGACCGCAATAAAAAAGGTGGCCCAGGCCACCTTTTTTATTGTCTTACAGCATACTCAGCCAACCTGGGTGCGCACCGCCTGCAGATGTTTGATCAAACCGTCTGCCGCGTCTTCTACCATCGCCAGTGTCAGATCAAAACCCGGTTGACCGCCATAGTAAGGATCAGGCACATCCAGGTTTGGGTAACGCCGACTGAAGCTCAGCAATAATTTTATTTTGCCGTGGTGCCGCGCAGGGGCACGCCGTTTCAGCGCGTTCAAATTCTGACTATCCATCGCCAGCACATAATCAAACCGATCAAAATCAACGTCCTGGACTTGCCTTCCCCGCAGACCACTGATATCAAAGCCGTGGCTCAAGGCGGTGCGTTGCGCGCGCAAATCGGGAGCATCACCGACGTGATAATCGTGCGTGCCCGCCGAATCGATCGTGACATCACCCGCCAGCCCTGCCAGTTGCAAGGCTTTGGCAAACGCGCCTTCGGCCATGGGTGAGCGGCAAATATTGCCCATACACACAAAAAGTACTGATGTTTTACTCGGTTTCATCATCTCTATCCTGATTAGCGGCAGACAGTCATTTCCGGGATAATACCGGGTTTACCCGCATCTCGTACGCATCGACATCCCATGACCGCACCCAGCTCCGAAATCCAGCGTCGCCGCACCTTTGCGATTATTTCCCACCCGGACGCGGGTAAAACCACGCTGACCGAAAAACTGCTGTGGTTCGGCGGCGCGATCCAGGTCGCGGGCGAAGTGCGCGCGCGCAAGGCCAGCCGCCATGCCACCTCGGACTGGATGGAGCTGGAAAAGCAGCGCGGCATCTCGGTGACCTCATCGGTGATGCAGTTTCCCTACCGCGAGCACATCATCAACCTGCTCGACACCCCCGGCCACGAAGATTTTTCTGAAGACACCTACCGCACGCTCACCGCAGTTGACTCGGCGGTGATGGTAATCGACTCGGTGAACGGCGTCGAAGCACAGACCATCAAGCTGCTCAACGTCTGCCGCATGCGCGACACGCCCATCATCACCTTCATCAACAAGCTCGACCGCGAAGGGCGCGCGCCGATTGAACTGCTCGACGAAATCGAATCGGTACTCGGCATGCAGTGCGCGCCGATGACCTGGCCGATCGGCATGGGCAAACGCTTTCGCGGCGTCTACCACCTGTATGACGACACCGTGCTGGTGTTCGACCCGCACGGCGAAAAAGGCAGCAGCGAAATCATTCAGGGGCTGCACAACCCGGCGCTGGACGCCTTCATCGGCGCCGATCAGGCCGACGAATTGCGCGTTGAAGTCGAGCTGGTACGCGGCGCGTCGCACACGTTTGACATGGCCGCCTACCACGCTGGCAAGCAGACGCCGGTGCTGTTCGGTTCAGCGGTCAACAACTTCGGCGTGCAGATGATGCTCGACGCAGTGGTTGACCTGTCGCCGCCGCCGCAGCCGCGTGCCACCGAATCGCGTCTGGTGCAGCCGGACGAGGCCAAATTTTCCGGCTTCGTGTTCAAGATTCAGGCCAACATGGACCCGCGCCACCGCGACCGTATCGCCTTTCTGCGCGTGTGTTCCGGCCGCTTCGACCGGGGCATGAAAATCAAGCAGGTATCGAGCGGCAAATCGATGGCGGTCAACAACGCCATCACCTTCATGGCGCAGGACCGCAACACCGCCGACGAAGCGTTTGCTGGCGACATCATCGGCATCCCCAACCACGGCACCATCCGCCTGGGCGACACCTTCAGCGAAGCCGAAAACCTCAAATTCACCGGCATCCCGTCGTTCGCGCCGGAGTTTTTCCGCAAGGCGCGGATCAAGAACCCGCTGAAAATGAAGCAATTGCAAAAAGGTTTGCAGCAACTCGCCGAAGAAGGCGCAACGCAACTGTTCCGCCCGATTTCGTCCAACGATTTGATCCTCGGCGCGGTCGGCACGCTGCAGTTCGACGTGGTCGCGCACCGGCTGGAATTCGAATACGGCGTCGACGTGCTGTTCGAAGGCTGCGAATACGCCACCGCGCGCTGGCTGCGCGGCTCCGAGGCCGACCTCAAGCAGCTGGTCGACAAATACGGCTTCAACGTCGCGCTCGACGGCGCCGAGCAATATGTTTATTTAGCACCCAACCGCGTCAACCTGACGATGACGCAGGAGCGCTTCCCCGAGGTCAAATTTCTCGAAACGCGGGAAATTTACTGACCCGGATGGACTACGACGTCATCGTTATCGGCGCGGGTGCGGCGGGCATGCTGTGCGCCGCGCAGGCCGGGCAGCGCGGGCGCAAAGTCCTGTTGATCGACCACGCTGCCAAAATCGGGGAGCGCATCCGCATCTCCGGCGGCGGCCGTTGCAACTTCACCAACCGCAGCATCAGCGCCGACAATTTTCTGTCGCACAATCCGCATTTTGCGCGTTCCGCCCTCGCCCGCTATTCGCAATTCGACTTCATCAAACTGGTCGAACGCTACGGCATTGCGTATCACGAAAAAACCCTGGGCCAGCTGTTTTGCGACGACTCAGCGCAGCAGATCATCGCCCTGCTGCGCAGCGAATGCGATGCGGGCGACGTGACCTGGGCGCAGCCGTGCGCGGTCAGCAACGTGACGCGCATCACTGAAGCCGATTTGCGCTATCAGCTTGCCACTGATCACGGCAGCTTCCG
>DZDB01000096.1 GCA_022736605.1 Sideroxydans lithotrophicus | reverse complement strand
TGCGTTCCGGCAAATGGCAGATCATGATCAACGGCGAATCCTACAAGTGGATCGTTGCTGAAGCTGCTAAAAAAGCCCTTGGCATGGATCGTATCGAAGAGCGCATCTTCATCGTCAAGCTGGTCAACGACAAAAATGATCCATCGCGGATTGCCGGTGCCGTCGGTTTCTCCACCCGCGACCACAAAGTCGTGGTGTATAAAGCCAAGGCGATTCTGCTGGCAGCTGGCGGTTGCGTGAACCTGTTCCGTCCGCGTTCGGTTGGCGAAGGTCAGGGCCGTGCCTGGTATCCAGTATGGAACGCAGGATCGACCTACTCGATGGCGGCTGAAGCCGGTGCCGAGCTGACGATGATGGAAAACCGTTTCGTGCCAGCGCGTTTCAAGGACGGTTACGGCCCGGTCGGTGCCTGGTTCCTGCTGTTCAAAGCGCAGGCCACCAACGCCATCGGCGAAGTTTACATGGTCAAAAACAAAGAGCTGCTAAACGACTACCCACCGTATGGTCAGGCTGCCGTACCCGCATCGTGCCTGCGTAACCACTTGATGCTTAAAGAAATGCGTGAAGGTCGCGGCCCCATTTATATGGACACCGTGACCGCGCTGGCCAAACTGCGCGAAACCCTCTCACCACGCGAAGTGAAGCATCTGGAAGCCGAAGCCTGGGAAGACTTTCTTGACATGTGCGTCGGTCAATGCGGCGTGTGGGTCGGTGAAAACATCGAGCCAGAGAAGAAAAACTCCGAACTGATGCCCACCGAGCCATACCTGCTGGGTTCACACTCGGGTTGTTGCGGTATCTGGGTTTCAGGCCCTGAAGACCTTGGCGCGCCGACAGCGGAAGAACACGCTGATGCAGACAAGATTCCATCCTATCTACCAAAAGGCTGGAATTGGGGCTATCGCTCGATGACCACAGTCAAAGGTTTGTTTACTGCGGGTGACGGCGTCGGCGCATCGGGCCACAAATTCTCCTCCGGCTCACACGCTGAAGGCCGTATGTGTGCCAAGTCGATGGTCAAGTACTGCATTGACAATAAAGACTGGAAGCCCGAGCTGGATACTTCGCCCGAGCAACTGGTGGCCGACATCTATCAACCGGTCAAAACCTATCTGGAGCACAAGGACTACACCACGGCGATCGACATCAACCCGCACTACATCACGCCCAAGATGCTGCAATTCCGTCTGCAGAAGATCATGGACGAGTACGTTGCTGGTGTCGCAACCTACTACCAGACCAATGCCCACATGCTGGCAGTAGCCGAAGAAAAACTGGAAATGCTGAAAGAAGACGCGATGAAGATGCGTGCAAAAGACCTGCACGAACTGCTGCGCGCCTGGGAAAACTACCACCGCATCCTGACGGCAGAAGCCCACATGAAGCACATCCAGTTCCGTGAAGAGTCGCGTTACCCTGGTTTCTACTACCGCATGGACAAAAACTTTGTGGATGAGGAAAACTGGCACTGCTTCGTTAACTCCGTGTATGACAAGGAGTCCAAAAAATGGACCGTGTTCAAGCGCAAGCACGTGGATCTGGTCGATAAATCCAAGCTGTTCAAACCTGCCGCGCACTAACAGCGGTATCACAGTAAAATCAAACCGGGCGCTGCGGTGCCCGGTTTTTTGTTTCTCAAGGGGTTGGTTTTTTCCGACCCTTTAAGAAACAAAATCTTAACCCGCGAGGAAGTGTATATGGAACAACCCGACATCAACGACATCCCCTTCCCGCTCAGCCCGGTCGTGCCCAATCTGGTGGAAGGTGACAAAGTCATCCAGTTCCAATGCCGCAAAGGTATCGACTGCTGGAATGCGTGTTGCAGCAACATCGACATCACACTCACCCCCTATGACGTGCTGCGCCTGAAAAACCGCCTCGGTCTGAGCTCGGGCGAATTCCTGCTTCAATACACGCTGCCGTACGAGCTCGAACCGGGCGGTATCGCTGGCCTCAAACTCAAGCCAGTCGAAGGCGGCAGCGCCTGCCAGTTGATGCGCCCGGAAGGCTGCAGCGTTTACGAAGACCGCCCCACTTCCTGTCGTTATTATCCGATTGCGCTGCTGTCGATGCGCAAACAGCACGCCACCACCGATACCGCCGCCTACGCCGTGGTGCAGGAAAAGCATTGCCACGGCCACAATGAACCGCGCAGCATCACCGTTGACGACTACCGCAAGGAGCAGGGCGTCGAGATTTACGATGAACTGGGTCGCGGCTGGCGCCAGCTGGTGCTGAAGAAAAAATCGGCCGGGCCGACCATCGGCAAGCCATCTGACCGCAGCCTGCAACTGTTTTTCATGGCGTGTTACGACCTCGACCGTTTCCGCCTGTTTGTCGAACACCCCTCGTTCCGTGAAGTCTATGATCTCGACGATGCGGAAATGGCACAAATTCTTGGCTCAGAACCCGAACTGATGCAATTTGGTTTCCGCCTGATTCGCCAGGTCATGTTCAATGAAGAAAGCATCCCGATGAAGGCCGATGCGCTTGACAAGCGCCTGTCGCGCAAAACCGAGCGTGAAGCGGTCATGGATGAAATCGCCGCCAAAGTACCCCCCGAAGCGATTTCACGGGTTGACCCCAACGACAAATACGGCATCAAGGATTGAGCTGAATGAATGCGCGCACCCTTAACCCGGAATCCAACTTTATCGAGCGTGAACCGTATTACGAACCGGTCGGCGGCGAAATCGCCATTTTCGAGGCGGCTTACGCCAACCGCCTGCCGGTACTGCTAAAAGGCCCGACCGGCTGCGGCAAGACGCGCTTCATGGAATACATGGCCTGGCGCCTCAAGCGGCCACTGATTACCGTCTCGTGCCATGACGATCTGACCGCATCCGATCTGGTGGGGCGTTATCTGGTCAAAGGTGGTGAAACCTGCTGGGTTGACGGCCCACTGGCGCGCGCAGTACGGTCCGGTGCAATCTGCTATCTGGATGAAATCGTCGAGGCGCGCAAGGACACCATGGTCGTCATCCACCCGCTGGCCGACGACCGCCGCGCGCTGCCAATGGAAAAGCTCGGCCTGATCCTCGAAGCCAACGACGATTTCTGCCTGGCAATTTCGTACAATCCCGGCTACCAGAGCGTGCTCAAAGACCTCAAACAAAGCACCCGGCAACGTTTTGTGGCGCTCGAATTCGACTATCCCAACGCCAGCCTGGAAGCCAAAATCGTCGCCACCGAAGGCCGCGTCGACGCCGCGCTGGCCGAGCGCCTGGTCAAATTTGCCCAGATGACGCGCAATCTCAAAGGCAGCGGCCTGGAAGAAGGTGCCAGTACGCGTCTCTTGATCCACGCAGGCAAACTCATCGCCAACGGCGTGCCGCCGGTCGTCGCCTGCCGCAGCGCGATTGCCCAGGCGATTACCGACGACGCCGAAATGCTCGCCGCCGTGCAGGAACTCTCCTCCTCGCTGTTCTAATGCAAAAACTGCCGCCGCTCAGCGCTGAACAGATCGGGATATTTCTCGAAGCAACGCTGGAGGCCGAGTTTTCCTTTCTGCGCCTCGACGACCTGATCGCCGACATCGCCCCGCTGCCGCGCGCACAGCAGGATTACCTGCTCGACTGGATCAAACGCATCAGCACCACCAATATCGAAATCGCCTACCAGTTCGCCGGGCGCGCCGTCAGCCTGCTCGACAAACTCGACCGTCGCGTGCTCGAAACCTGGGCGCTGACCGCAATGGACACCTATGACCGCACCGGCCTGCGCGATGCGCTGCTGGTCATCCGCAACGTAGAGCAGTTCGTCCACAGCAGCGAAATTCGCACTGCCGGCACCGTATTTGAGGACGTCAGCGGGATTTTGCTCACGTTTGTGCATGGTCTGTCGGGTCGCAAACTCAAGCTCGAACAAGCCGACGCGCCCTTTACCGACAGCGAAACGCTATTCCTGCCTGCAGTCATCAGCTGGATGTCCACCGTCGAAGACAATTTCAGCCTGGCCAAGGCGATGGTGGCGTTCCAGTGGGCGCAGACACGTTTCGGCAGTTTTCGCGCCGACTTGCACGAGGCGCTGGCTGATTATCCGGATCAGACACACGCGCTGAACTGCTTCTTTGCGCTCGAAACCCTGCGTCTCGAAGCCTGCCTGGCGCGTGAACTGCCCGGCCTGACCCGCGACATGCTGCGGCTCAAACAGCAATCCGGCAGCGCCGCGCTGACACCGGTCTGGCAAGCCTTTGAAATCCGACTGGCACATCCTGACACCAGCGTTGAAACCAGCTTGGCCTGCGTCGCCGAAGCCTACCCTCACCCTGCGCCGCAACCGGTGTGCTACCAGGGCGAACTGCGTCCCGACATCGTCGCCGGAGTACTCGCCGCACGGCTGGAACGTGAAAAAATGCTGCTGCGCGTGAAGCTATCGGAGCTGGTGGACGATTTACACAAACAGCAGGATGAGACTGAAAAAAAACCGCCGGTATTCAATCTCAAGCCGCCGGAAGAAGGCAACACGCCGCAGATTGACCAGTTCGAAATCACCCTCAACGACATGCCCATCGCGCCGCCTGACGACGTGCGCCAGCTCATCACCTCGATCAAGCTCGACCTCGGCGACATCCCACCGGAATACCTCACCCCGGCGGGCGACGGCGAATACGACCCCAGGCTGTATCAGGACGAAGCGCGCGACCCGGACGACGTGTGGCAGGGCACCTATCACGAAGATGGCGCATTTTTGTATCCCGAGTGGGATTGCGGGCGCAAGCATTACCGCAAGAACTGGTGCGTGCTGCGCGAAAAAGACGTGCGCCCGGCCGAACCCGGCTATGTCAAAGACGTGTTGGCGCGCTACGGCGGCCTGGTCAAACACCTGCGCAAAACCTTCGAAGCCATGCGCGATGAAAACCGCATGGAAAAACGCCAGGTGCAGGGTGACGAAGTCGACATCGACGCGCTGGTCGAAGCCCTCGCCGACGCACGCGACGGCAGCGAAATGAGCGACCGCCTGTTCACCCGCATGCACCGCTCCGAGCGCAACATCGCCGTCATGTTCATGATCGACATGAGCGGCAGCACCAAGGGCTGGATCAATGACGCCGAACGTGAAGCACTGGTGCTGCTGGCCGAAGCGCTCGAAGTGCTGGGCGACCGTTATGCCATCTACGGCTTTTCCGGCATCACCCGCAAGCGCTGCGAAATCTTCCGCATCAAGCGTTTTGACGAACCCTACACGCCCGAGGTCAAAGCCCGCATCGCTGGCATCACCCCGCAGGAATACACGCGCATGGGTGTCGCCATCCGCCACCTGTCCAAGCTGCTGATGGAAGTCGAAGCGCGCACCAAATTATTGATTACCCTGTCGGACGGCAAACCCGATGACTATTTTGACGTGTATCGCGGCCAATATGGCATCGAAGACACGCGTCAGTCGCTCATTGAAGCGCGCCGAGCTGGCATCCACCCGTTCTGCATCACCATCGACCGTGAAGCCAAAGCCTATCTGCCACACATGTACGGTGCCGCCAACTACATTGAAATTGACGACGTCAAAAAGTTGCCCCTCAAAGCCGCCGACATCTATCGCAAACTCACCACATAGCGGATTTCAGGTTGACGGCAAGTCGCAATGCCGTATAATTGCGCGCTTGCCGGGTCGGTAGCTCAGCCGGTAGAGCAGCGGACTTTTAATCCGTTTGTCGCGGGTTCGACCCCCGCCCGACCCACCAGTAAAACCAAAAAAGCCGCGCGAAAGCGTGGCTTTTTTGGTTTGTGCAAACAGGAACCGCCAGCGTCAACGACATCTTGCCCGCACACGCATAGCACACGTATAATACGTGCAGCATTCAGCAGGAAAGGAATCGGGGTATGAAACAGAACATCACACTCGCACTCGACCAGACGATACTGAAAGCCGCCCGGGCACTGGCAGCACAGCGCGGCACCAGCATTAGCGCCATGCTCGCAGACGAATTGCAAATGCAGGTCGAACAACAGCGCCGCTATGACCACGCCAGGCTGATAGCACTATCGCTGCTTGAACGGGGTTTTTCGCTAGGCGGTCAAGCCATCCAGGATCGGGCAGCGCTACATGACCGCACTGCGCTTCGTTGATACCAATATCCTGCTGTACGCGCATGATCGCGATGCGGGTGACAAACACGAACGCGCCCGGCAACTATTGATCACACTCTGGCATGCCAACAGTGGCTGCCTCTCCACCCAGGTCTTGCAGGAATTCTTCGTCAACGTCACCCGAAAAATCCCGCAACCCTTGTCCACCGCCATGGCACGCGAAGTCATGCACACCTACCTACCCTGGATTCGGGTTGCAACTGACGGTCAAATGGCGATACGCGCTTCTGAAATAGCCGACACCTGGCAAACCTCATTCTGGGACGGCATGATCATCGCCGCTGCTGAACGTGCAGGTGCCGCTGAATTATTGACCGAAGACCTGCAAAGCGGCCAGCACATTGCCGGGGTTCTGGTTATGAATCCTTTCGTCACACAGTAAAACAAAAATACGCATTGCCATGCATGTCTGACACAATTAATATGACTAGACAGACCAGTCATTAAAAGGGATAGACATCATGCAAATCTGGCAATTACAGGAAGCCAAAGCCCATTTAAGCGAAGTGATTCAGAAAGCACTGAACGAAGGTCCACAAGCAGTTTCCTTGCGAGGCCGCCCCGCAGCAGTCGTGCTATCGCGCACCGAATACGACCAATTAACGCATCCCAAGCCCAATCTTGTCACATTCCTGCGTGAATCCCCCCTGCACGCCGTCGAACTGGAACTGGACAGAGACACTTCTCTGACACGCGAAACAGCGCTATGAGCTATCTGATCGACACCAATGTCGTTTCCGAGCTTATTCGGGCGAAGCCCGAACCGCGCGTAGTCGCCTGGTTTGAATCCCTGCCGGATGCCGCGCTGTATTTAAGCGTATTAACGCTGGGAGAACTGCGCAAGGGTGTAGAAAAATTGCCCGATACGCCGCGTCAAGAAAAATTACGGCTATGGCTGGAAAATGATTTACTAAACTGGTTCGGCCAAAACCTGTTGCCGGTGGATGCAGAAGTAGCAGATCGCTGGGGTCGCCTGTTAGCCGCAGCGGCTCGCCCAGTGCCCGCTATCGACAGCCTGCTGGCCGCCACAGCACTACAGCATGACTTGCGCCTGGTTACGCGCAACGAAAAAGACTTCAAATTTCCCGGCTTGGTCATTGTCAACCCATGGGATGCTTGAGCATCGCCTTCCAAACACCATCGTCGCCTTACCACCTGCCGCAAAACGTCACTTTGCGCCCGCTCTAGGCTGCTGCCGAGGCAGAAAAAAGTCAGCAGGATGCGTATGAAAAATGCGGAGAAAATAGTTCACATTCCGCCACAATCCGCTAACACATTGATAAAATTAGCAGTATTTCAAGATGGGCACGCAGTTGGCACGCTTTTGCACAAACGCGCATGCGGGTTTAAAGCGCTGGCACAGCCGTTGCAATACCTTAGGCAAACACCACGGTGTTTTGTGACCCCCAACCCAAGGAGATTCAAAATGAACA
>DZDB01000095.1:4480-7550 GCA_022736605.1 Sideroxydans lithotrophicus | reverse complement strand
CGTATAGATCAGCCGCGCCAGTTTATGGGCGGCTGCTGAAGAAAATCTGGGGCCAGGTCTAACAATCCAAAGAAAATCTGGGGCCAGGTCTAACAATCCAACATTTTTCTCGGATTATGCAGCCGCTTTATTGGCATGCGTCCTATCACCAACGCCCAGCAGCAAATACTCCACGCTGATGTCTTCATCCAGCTCATCCCAATGCAGGCCTGTGCCGCCGCCGCTGATTTCATAGCGGAATAATTGTTCTGCCGCCGCACTGAGCAAGCGCGGGAAGTAGGCGAGCGGCACACCTAGTTTCCGCCCATCAGCCAGATCAACCCACATCATGTCTTTATCGAAATTGACTGCTTTAGCCAAAGAACTCATTCCAAGCCCTTTCTATTGCTTCGCGATTATTACGCACAAACTGCGCGATATCGTTCAGCTCAGCCCGCGTAGGGCGCAATCGTTATTGCGCCGAATGGGCGCCGCTTGCGGTGCAATGCGCTTCGCTTATTGGCACCCTACTTAGACCTTACGCAAACCGGACAAACCCGCCCACGAAACCTCTGCCTTAATTCACCAAATCCCGCGCCGCAGCAACCTGATCCTTATACGCATCAAACACGTGCTTGAGCGCCTGTTCCATGCTGTATTCCGGCTTCCAGTTCAGGTCTTTCATGGTGTTTTCGATTTTCGGCACGCGGTTCTGCACGTCCTGATAGCCTTTTCCGTAATACGCGGCGGAGGTGGTTTCGACCATCTTCACCTTGGCGGCGTTGTCGCGGTATTCGGGGTAGGACTTGGCCAGTTCCAGCATCATCTGCGCCAGCTCTTTCACGGAATAATTGTTCACCGGGTTGCCGATGTTGTAGATCTGGCCGCTGGCGACGCCGTCCTTGTTGTCGATGATTTTCATCAGCGCGGAGATGCCGTCGGCGACGTAGGTAAACGCACGCTTCTGGTTGCCGCCGTCGACCAGTTTGATGTCTTCGCCGCGCACGATGTGGCCGAGGAACTGGGTGATGACGCGCGAGCTGCCTTCCTTGGCGGTGTGGATGCTATCCAGCCCGGCACCGATCCAGTTGAACGGACGGAACAGGGTGAAGTCGAGTGCGCCCTGCATGCCGTAAGCCCAGATGACACGATCCATCAGCTGTTTGGAACACGAATAAATCCAGCGCGGCTTGTTGATCGGGCCCAGTACCAGCGCCGAATTGTCCGGGTCAAACTCGGCGTCAGCGCTCATGCCGTAGACTTCGGAGGTGGACGGGAACAGCACACGTTTACCGTATTTGACGCAGTGGCGCACGATCGGCAGGTTGGCTTCAAAATCCAGCTCGAACACCTTGAGCGGGTCGGTCACGTAAGTCGCGGGGGTGGCAATGGCGACCAGCGGCAGCACCACGTCACATTTGCGCACGTGGTATTCGATCCACTCCTTGTTGATGGTGATGTCGCCTTCAAAAAAGTGAAAGCGGTCATTATCGGCAAACTCGGCGACGCGGTCGCTGTTCATGTCCATGCCGTGAATTTCCCAGTCGGTGGTTTCCAGGATGCGCTTGGACAGGTGGTGGCCAATGAAACCGTTGACGCCGAGGATGAGGATCTTTTTCATGAGTCTGCCTTTATAAAAAAATGGTGAATCAGAGTGCGCGTGGGACTGCACCCATGCGTTGATAAAAATCGGCGGGTGTCACCGCCCTGCCGTCCAGTTCGATTGCCAGCAGCGCAAGCGTGCCGCCCCCGGCGCAATTGACCCGGCAACTTGCAGCGCTGCAGTGCAGCACGCTGCGTTCGCCAGCGGGCGTGGTGCTATCCAGCACCCGGCTGCGCAAAATGCGTAATGATACGCCGCCCACCTCGGTATAGGCACCGGGGTAGGGCGGTGCCACGGCGCGAATCAGATTGTGAATCGCCGCCGCTGACTGCGACCAGTCGATGCGGCCATCTTCGGCACGACGTCCACCGAAATAGCCGCCCTGGGTCAAATCCTGCGGCGTGCATTGCGCGCTGCCGTCGATCAAGCCCGGCAAGGCGCGGTGCAGCGTGACCTCCGCCGCGCAGGTGACCTTGCGCATCACCTCGCCCGCCGTGTCGTCGCACAGAATCGGCACCGCCTGCTGCGCCACGATCGCGCCGGCATCGGGCTTGACGGTCATGCGGTGCAGCGTCGCGCCGGTCTCGGTTGCGCCGTGAATGATCGCCCAGTTCACCGGCACGCGGCCGCGATACTGCGGCAGCAGCGAGCCGTGCATATTGAACGCACCACGCGACGGAATTTCCAGCAGCGGCGCTTTGAGCATCAGCTTGTAATAGAACGAAAACATGAAATCCGGTGCCAGCGCCGCCACTTGCGCGACAAACTCAGGCGTGTTGGGGTCGTGCGGCGTGACCGTGGGAATGCCGTAGCGCGCCGCCAGTTCGGCCACGCTGTCGAACCAGATGGTGTCGCCCGGCGCGTCCTGATGCGTCACCACCAGCGCCACGTCTACGCCCGCATCCAGCAGCACCGACAGGCAGCGCACGCCGACATCGTGATAGGCAAACACCACCGCGCGCGTCATGGCTGGGGGGCGTCCTGCTGCAACACGGCCTCGATCAGATAACGCGGGCGCTGGCGCACCTGCTGGTAAATCCGGCCAACGTATTCACCCAGCAGGCCGATGCCGAACAGCACCACGCCGAGCAGGAAAAACAGAATCGCGAACAGGGTGAACACCCCGCTCACTTCCGGCCCGACAAAAATACGCCGCAGCACCAGATCGATCACCAGCAAGCCAGACAACAGCGACAGCACCAGCCCGACCATCGAGAACACCTGCAACGGCACCAGCGAAAAACCCGTCACCAGATCGAAATTGAGACGGATCAGCTTGTACAGCGAATATTTCGATTCGCCCGCCGCGCGCTCCTCGTGCGCCACTTCGACTTCGCCGGGATTGCGCGCGTAGGTGTAGGCCAGCGCCGGGATGAAGGTGTTGACCTCGTGGCTGTTGTTGATGGCGTTGATCACCTCGCGGCTGTATGAACGCAGCATGCAGCCCTGATCGGTCATCACCACGTGGGTAATTTTTTCGCGCAGCTG
>DZDB01000095.1:2997-4380 GCA_022736605.1 Sideroxydans lithotrophicus | reverse complement strand
ACATCCGGTCGGCGCTCGAACTGCTCGCGCAGCATGGCGGCGGAACGGTCGCGGCTGCCGTCGTTGATGAAGATGATTTCGTAGCGCAGGCCGAGCTGGTCGAGCGCCGGATACAGGCGCTTGAACAGCACGTCCAGGCCGGCCTCTTCGTTGTACACCGGAATGACGACGGATAACTGGATTGTGTTCATGCCAGCGCCCCCCGCATGACTTCACTGACCGCCGCGCAGACGCGCTCGACGTCGTCCTCGTCCATGCCGGGGAACAGCGGCAGGCTGACGATGCCCGCGCCGACGCGTTCGGCGTGCGGGAACTGGCCGTCGGTAAAGCCCAGCCCGCGGTACAGCGCAAACAGATGGATCGGCGGATAGTGCACGCCCACGCCGATGCCCAGCGCCTTCATGCGCGCGATGAATTCGCCCCGGCTGATCGTCATTTTATCCAGCGGCAATACGATCTGGAACATGTGCCAGTTGCTGTCATCGAAATTTTCTGGCGGCAGTTCGCAGCCCAGTTCCGTATTGAAAAAGTCGAAGTAATGCCAGGCCAGCGCGCGCCGGTGCAGGGTGAATTCTTCGATATGGCGCAACTGGCCAAGGCCGATGGCGGCGGCAATATCGGTCAGGTTGTACTTGCCGCCCGCCACGTCGACTTCCATGCCGCCGTCGGGATGGCGCACCACGCCTTGCAAACGCAGCTTGTCGCACAGCGCAATCTGGCTGGCGTCGGGCAGCACGATGCAGCCGCCTTCGCCGGTGGTGAGGTTCTTGTTGGCATGAAAGCTGAACGCCACCAGGTCGCCAAAGCTGCCAATCGGTTTGCCCTGCCAGCTCGCGCCGAACGATTGCGCCGCGTCTTCGATCACACGCAGTTGATGCGCGTTGGCAATGGCATAGAGGCGGTCGCGATCCACCGGCAGCCCGGCCAGATCGACCGGGATAATCGCGCGCGTACGCGGCGTAATCGCGGCTTCGATCAAGTTCAAATCAATATTGCGCGTGACCGGATCAATATCGACAAACACCGGCCTGGCACCGGCCAGCACGATGACATTGGCGGTCGCCACCCACGACAGCGGCGTGGTAATGACCTCATCACCGGGCTGGATGTCGATCAGGCGCAGTGCGATTTCCAGCGCGCCGGTGCCGGAGTTGAGCGCGCGCACCGGTCGCCCGGCCATCATTTCAGACAACTGCGCCTCGAACGCCTGCACCTTGGGGCCGCTGGTGATCCAGCCGGAACGCAGTACGGCGGCGACGTCGGCAATGGTGGCCTCGTCCAGCGTGGGACGGGTAAACGGGAGAAAGTCCATTAGCTTCTTGCCAAAATAAACACACCAAAAATAATAATGCCGATGCCGACCAGCCGCTCGACCGTCAACGC
>DZDB01000095.1:0-2897 GCA_022736605.1 Sideroxydans lithotrophicus | reverse complement strand
GCTTTCAGCAGCAGTTGCGCGCAGGCGTTGAGCAGCACGCCGGATAAAATCAGCAGCCAGCTGATGGCGCTCATGGCGTGGTCACCACAACACGGCGCGTGTCGCGTGCAATCAGCCGCATCGGCAGCTTCTGCGCGACCAGCTGTGCATACACTGGCGGCGTAATCACCGCCAGTGCATAGGGCTGTTTCAGCCAGATCGGTTTCCACGCCTCGATGGTGGGAATCCATTTCCACGGCTCCTGCTCCAGGCCAAACGCCATTTCATCGGTATGCGCGACCAGCGTCACGGTGCGATTGATATACGGCGGCAAGGTCTGCTCATACATGCCGACGCTGTAAATCGGCACACCCGGCTTGAGGTAGGGTTTGATCTGCTGCGCAATCTGATAGGCCGAACTGGCGGGTGAAATTTCATCGTAGCCCCGGAACAGCACCTGGCTGAACAGCAGCCCGGCCAGCCCCAGCGCAATCACCGCCGCCCGCACCTGTTCACGCCGTGCAAACCACAGCGCCAGCAACGCGCCCACCAGCCAGACCGCGCCCGCCGCCTGCACCCACGGCACCATATTCTGGTACAGCGCAGCTGGTACCGAGGCGCTTGCCGCCTTCACCGACAGCGGCGCAAAGCCAATCACCGCCAGCGCAATCGGCAACATGATGAGCAGTTGCCAAAACAGCGTTTTGCCGGAAATGCGCGTGAAGCGGTCGCCGATCAGCAGTGCCAGCGCCGGGAAAATCGGCAGGATATACGGCACCAGCTTGGAATCCGATTTGGAAAAAAACAGGAATATAAACACGATCCAGATCAGCAGCAGGCGGCGCGGCGCGAACTGGCCGCGTGTCGGCGTATCGGTTTTCCAGCTGCGCCACAGGCTGTCGAGCATCGGCACCAGCCACGGCAAAATGCCCAGCGCCACCACGGGAAAGAAGGTGTACCAGGGGTGAACCCGGCCATGCACCGTGGTGAGAAAGCGCATGAAATGCTCGTGTACAAAAAAGAACCAGGGAAACTCCGGATTATCAATCGACACCGTGATGAACCAGGGCGCGGCAATCGCCAGAAAAATCAGCGTGCCGATGCCCAGGTGCAGACGCTTCCACAACCCCCAGTCACGCTGAATCAAGGTATACAGCACCAGCACCGCACCCGGCAGTGCCACGCCGATCAGACCCTTGCTCAGCATCGACAACGCCATTCCTGCCCAGCAGGTATACATCCACCACTGGTTTTGCCTGGCGCTGATGCCGTCGCGCTGCGCCAGCAGCAACGCCACCAGCGTCACGCTCATGAAAAAGCTCACGCCCATGTCGAGGATGTTGATGTGGCCGAGCATGGTGTAGAGAAAACTGCCGCCCAGTGCCAGCGCCGCCAGCAGTCCCGCCTCGCGCCCGAACAGGCGCAGCCCGGCGTAGTACACCAGCAAAATACCGAGAAAACCGGTCAGCGCAGACCACAGCCGCGCGGTCCAGTTGTGCTCGCCAAACAGCTCATATGCCGCTGCCGTGGCCCAATATTGCAGCGCCGGTTTTTCGAAATACTTGATGCCATTCAGACGCGGCGTGTTCCAGTCGCCGGTTGACACCATCTCGCGTGGAATCTCGGCGTAGCGGCCTTCATCGGGGCGAATCAGCGCATTGTGATCGAGCGGCGCAAACCAGGTAAACGCCGCCACGATGAGCAGCAGCCACAGGAATGCCGGGCGCAAGGAAGAAGTGTCGGATTTCAATGGATGGGTACGGGCAAATTATTTGTGGCGCAATTGTAGCAAATCGCACTTACAGCACGCTTAAATGATTCACCCAGCGACTCAATCTGACCTGCACACACCGGCGCCTGGCGACAAACCGTCGCGTTAATATTGTTGATTTGGCTCGGAGATATGACGCAATTCGACGCTGATGACCGAAATCGCATCGTTCATTTTGCGGAACTTCCACAGGCCGAAAAAGCCGGTGAACACCGCCACCGGCACACAGGCAATGCCCACGGCGGTAAACCACAACTGATGTGAAAAATGAATGATGGAAACGCCCGCCAGCAGCAGCGCAACCGCTGAGCGCAAATACGAAAGAAAGGTGCGCTCGTTGGCCAGCAAGGTTCGGTCAATCGCCAGCTGATCCCGCAATATCAGCTCTGCCGCTTCAAACCGGGTGTAATGGCCGTGTCGCATTTGCTTCATGTCCTTTCGCGCTGTCATCAAAATGTCACGCGATTATAGGCGTCAGCTGCTTGCCCGGCTATTCGCCTTACACGATCAGCGCGCTGTGACCTGACTAAACCAGCCCACGCGCCACCAACTCGTCCTTCAAATAGGCATAATAAATCGGTGCGGCGACCAGACCAACCAGGCCGAATGCCGCTTCCATCAGCAGCATGGCGGTGAGCAGCTCCCAGGCACGGGCACGAATCTGACTGCCGACGATGCGGGCATTCAGAAAATATTCAAGCTTGTGGATGACAATCAGAAATACCAGCGAGCCGATGGCGATGGCAAGCGACTGACTCAGACTAATGACAACAATGACGGTATTCGACATCAGATTGCCGATGACCGGCAGCAGGCCCAGCAAAAAAGTAATGACTATCATGGTTTTGGTGAGCGGCAGGTGGATACCCATCAACGGCAATATGATGGCCAGATAAATGGCAGTAAAGACAGCATTCAGCGCCGCAATGCGCACCTGTGCAAACACCACGCGGCGAAACGCCAGCCCCAATCGACTCACGCGCTCAGCCAGCGCGCGCGCCAGCGGGTGAAAGTTTTCCAGCGGCACCGCTTCACGCAACGCCACCATGCCGCCGATTATCATGCCGACCAGCACGTGCGCCATCAGCCGCCCAGCTTCAGTGCCGGCCAGTTGCAACTGTGCGGCATGGGTGCGCAGCCACAGCGC
>DZDB01000094.1 GCA_022736605.1 Sideroxydans lithotrophicus | reverse complement strand
TATCATCAATGGCGGGGCGCACGCCAACAACAACATCGACATGCAGGAATTCATGATTATTCCGCTGGGTGCGCCGAGCTTCCGCGAAGCGCTGCGCTACGGTGCCGAAGTGTTCCACGCCTTGAAAAAACTGCTCGACGGCCTGGGTATGGCGACCACCGTGGGTGACGAAGGCGGCTTTGCCCCGAATCTTGAATCCAACGAAGCAGCACTGAAACTGGTGGTGGAAGCGATCGAACTGGCCGGTTATGTGCCGGGTACCGACATCGCCATCGGCGTCGATTGCGCTGCCAGCGAATTCTACAAGGACGGTAAATACCACCTGGAGTCGGAAGGTCTGCAACTGTCATCCGGGCAACTGACCGATTACCTCGCCGCCTGGTGCGACAAATATCCCATCATCAGTATCGAAGACGGCATGGCCGAAGGCGACTGGGCCGGCTGGGCGGTGCTGACGCAGCGTCTGAAAAAGTCCATCCAGATTGTCGGCGACGATTTGTTTGTGACCAACGCCAAAATTCTCAGTGAAGGTATCCGCCAGGGCATCGCCAATTCAATCCTGATCAAGGTCAACCAGATTGGTACGCTGTCAGAAACCTTCGACGCGATTGAAACCGCCAAGCGTGCCGGTTATACCTCGGTGATTTCGCACCGTTCCGGTGAAACCGAAGACACCACGATTGCCGATCTGGCGGTAGCGACCAACGCGCTGCAAATCAAGACCGGTTCGCTGTCACGTTCGGATCGTATGGCGAAATACAACCAGCTGTTGCGGATTGAGGAAGAACTGGGTGATATGGCGCGTTATCCCGGGCGTGCTGCGTTCTACCAGCTCAGTTAAGTCCGGTACGCCGCCGTCATGCGCTCGATGACCTGGGTTCTGTTATCGTTGCTGCTGGTCTTGCAGTACCCGTTGTGGTTTGGCAAGGGTGGCTGGATGCAGGTCTCGGATAATGGTCGGCTGTTGCGCGACCAGCAACAGGTCAATGCCAAACTGGTCGCGCGCAACGCCGCGATGGACGCTGAAGTCAGCGATCTCAAGCAAGGGCTGGATGCAATTGGCGAGCGCGCGCGCAATGAGCTTGGCATGATCGGCAACGACGAGGTGTTTTTTCAGGTGCTCAAGCCCGGGCAGGCGGTGGCAATACCGGCTGCACAACGCGGCAACAATAAACTGCAGGTGTCGCAAGGCGGCACGGGAGACGGTAGCCAAAGATGAATCCATTGCAAATCAGCCTGATCGTGGTCGCTGTTGTGGTTGTTGTGGCGATTGTCTTGTACAACTGGTTGCAGGAAAGAAAATATCGTAGCCAGTCGCAAGACCTGTTTCAGCAGCAGGAAGATGTATTGCTGCGCAGCAGTGCCGTAGCTGACCGTGCTGCGAATTCCCTTACGCAGCGCGCGGCCGTTGAGCCTTCCTTACCGACCCGGATTGATCCGCAAATTGCCGTTGACGATCTGAAGCCGGTACCTGCCATCACCCCGGCAGGGCGCGAAACGGTCATCACCGAGCCAATGCCGGACTTGCGCGCGTTGCGCGAACACGACGTGTCATCCGTGCCAGTCGAACCGGCGATGCAAACGCCAGCGCCATCCCCGGTATCACGCGCTGAACTGCCTGCCAGTCCGGCGGATGCCATGGTGGATTTCGAAGTGCGCATTCATGCACTGGATGCGATCCCCGGTTCTGCGATGAATGCAGTCATGGAGCAGCTGCGCCACGCGGGCAAAGCCTTGCATTGGTGGGGTTACAACCTTAATTCGGGCGCTTGGGAAAGTATTGCGGGCTGGCGTGAAGACGCCTATACCGAAGTCGCGCTGGTGCTGCAGCTGGCCGACCGCAACGGCGCGGTGAGTGAAGAGCAGCTGGTGCAGGTGTGTAACCAGACACGGCAACTGGCAAGCCGTTATAACGGCGTAGCCGAGTGCCCGGATATTGCGGCGGCTTTGCAACGCGCAGGCGAACTCGATCTGTTTTGCGTCGATGTCGACGTGCTGATTGGCCTGAATGTGGTAAGCCGTGGCAATGAAGTCTTCTCGGGTAGCCGCATCGCAGAGCTCGCCGAAGCGGCGGGCATGCTACTGGGCAAGGACGGCGTATACCAGATGCGCAATGCGCAGCAGGAGACCACGTATTCATTGTGTAATCACGAATCGGCAGCGTTTTCTGATGCCACCGCTGCGCAATTGACCACACACGGCATCACCCTGTTATTCGATCTGCCGCGTGTGGCCGATGGCCTGGCTGCGTTCGATCAGATGACGTCGCTGGCGCATGCGTTGACCGAGCAGCTCGCCGGCCAATTGGTGGATGACAATATCCGTCCGCTGACCCAGGCTGGCATCGACAAAATCCGCGCCCAGCTTGCGCACATCTACAGGCGCATGGAGGAATATGGCATACCGGGTGGCGGGGAGCGCGCCCTGCGGTTATTCAGCTGATGGACGAGGCCAGTCTGGCATCACAGCGGGCGCAGCAATTGCGCACCGAAATCGAACACCATAATTACCTGTATTACGCGCTCGACGCGCCGGAAATTCCCGACGCCACTTATGATCAGTTGCTGCGTGAATTGCAGGCGCTCGAAACCCGTTACCCTGCGCTCATTACACCGGATTCCCCGACCCAGCGTGTCGGCACGGCGCCGTTGTCTGCGTTTTCCCAAATCAGCCATCGCGTACCAATGCTGTCGCTCAATAATGCTTTTGAAGCCGCTGAGGTTGACGCATTCGACCGGCGCTGCCGTGAAGGCACAGGTCAGGCGCTGATCGAATATGCCGTCGAACCCAAATTTGATGGGCTCGCGATCAGTCTGCGCTATGAAAACGGCGTGTTCGTGCAAGGTGCTACGCGTGGTGATGGCACCACGGGCGAAGACGTGACGGCCAACTTGCGCACGATTCGCGCCATTCCGATGCGGCTGGCGGGTACCAGCTTGCCCGCCGTGCTGGAAGTGCGCGGCGAAGTGCTGATGCTCAAGGCTGATTTCGCTGCCCTCAATGCACAGCAAGGCGCACGTGGCGACAAGCTGTTCGCCAATCCGCGCAACGCCGCCGCCGGTTCATTGCGCCAGCTGGACCCACGCATCACGGCGACCCGCCCGCTGCATTTTTTTGCCTACGGCGTCGGTGCAGTCGACGGCTGGCCGGTGCCTGCCACGCACGCTGCCAGCATGCAGCAGCTTGCCGATTTGCACCTGCCGGTCGCCCGCGAGCGCGCCGTGGTGTACGGTGCGAAAGGTTTGCTGGATTATTACCAACAGATTGGCGTGCAGCGCGCGCAGCTGCCCTATGACATCGACGGCGTGGTGTACAAGGTCAATGACCTGGCATTGCAAACCCGGCTCGGCTTCGTCGCACGCGCACCGCGTTTTGCCATTGCGCATAAATTTCCGGCAGAAGAAGCCTTGTCGCAGGTGCTCGATATCGATGTACAGGTGGGCCGCACTGGCGTGCTGACGCCAGTCGCGCGGCTGGCACCCGTGTTCGTCGGCGGTGTCACGGTGACCAACGCCACGCTGCATAACGAGGATGAAATTCGCCGCAAGGACGTTCGTATCGGGGATAGTGTCAGCGTCCGCCGTGCCGGCGACGTGATTCCGGAAGTGGTGGCTGTGGTGCTGTCACGTCGTCCGGTCGATGCGCGTGAATTTGTCATGCCGACGACCTGCCCGGTGTGCGGCTCACACGTCGAGCGTTTGCCGGATGAAGCCGCGTCACGCTGCACGGGCGGCCTGTTTTGCCCGGCGCAGCGCAAGCAGGCGCTGCGGCATTTTGCCAGCCGCCGTGCGATGGACATTGATGGCCTGGGTGAAAAACTCATTGACCAAATGATCGATAGTGGTCTGGTGCATAGTCCGGCAGACTTGTACCGGCTCGGGGTATTGAGCCTGGCGAATCTTGACCGTATGGCTGAAAAATCGGCGCAGAATTTACTGGTTGCCATTGAACACAGCAAGCACACCACGCTGGCGCGTTTCATTTATGCCTTGGGCATACGCAACGTGGGCGAGCAAACCGCAAAGGATCTGGCGCGCTATTTTGGCAATCTGGATGCCTTGATGACGGCAGACGAAGCCGCGTTACAACGGGTGCCCGATGTGGGGCCAGTGGTGGCAAGCGCCATCTTGCAGTTCTTTGCCGAATTGCATAATCGCACTGTGATCGAGCTGTTGCGTGCCAGCGGTGTGCATTGGCCAGAAGGATCGGCAGTGGCGCAGGCGCCCGCCACAGGTATCACCGGCAAACGTTTTGTACTGACAGGCACGCTGCCCAACTTGAGTCGTGATGAGGCCAAGGCGAAAATCGAGGCATTGGGCGGTAAAGTGGTGGGCAGTATCTCGGCAAAAACAGATTATGTGGTGGTGGGCGCAGAACCAGGCAGCAAATTCATCAAAGCGCAGGAATTGGGACTGACAATACTCGATGAAATGGCATTGATTGTGCTTCTTGAAGCATGCAGTAGTTGATAGCAAGATCATACAAACGAGAGGGAAAGCATGAAAAACCAAATCACCAAGGCGGTATTTCCAGTTGCGGGCATGGGTACACGGTTCTTGCCCGCCACCAAGGCCAGCCCCAAGGAAATGTTGCCGATTGTAGACAAACCCTTGATTCAGTACGCGGTTGAAGAAGCGGTGGCCGCCGGGATTACCGATCTTGTTTTCGTCA
Organism: Sideroxydans lithotrophicus; assembly: GCA_022736605.1. Lineage (GTDB taxonomy): Bacteria > Pseudomonadota > Gammaproteobacteria > Burkholderiales > Sulfuriferulaceae > Sulfuriferula. Next base: position 3,012 of record DZDB01000094.1, on the reverse strand, counting down.
CCGGTCGCAGCAAGCGCGCCATTCCCGATCACTTCGACAAAGCCTACGAGCTGGAAACCGAGCTGGAAGCGCGCGGCAAACTGCGCATGCTCGAACTGGTGCGCAACATCCTGCCATCGCACGTCAACTGTATTTATATCCGCCAGGCTGAAGCACTCGGGTTGGGACATGCCGTGCTGTGCGCCAAACCGGTAATTGGTGATGAGCCGTTTGCCGTGCTGCTGGCCGATGACCTGCTCGATGGCGAGCCGCCGGTGATGAAACAAATGACGGATTTGTACAATTATTACCATTGCTCGATATTGGGCGTGCAGAACGTCGCGCCGGAAGAAACCAATCAGTACGGCATCGTCGCTGCCACGCCGCTGTCCGACGGCCTGCACAAAGTCAGCTCAATTGTGGAAAAGCCCAAGCCGGAAAACGCGCCGTCAACGTTGGGCGTGGTCGGACGCTATATCCTCACCCCACGCATATTCCATCACATCGAAAACATCAAACCCGGCGCCGGCGGTGAGATCCAGCTGACCGACGCGATTGCCGCGCTGCTCGCCGAACAACAGGTGATGGCGTACGAGTTCAAAGGCATACGCTACGACTGCGGCAACAAGCTGGGCTATCTTAAAGCCACCGTCGAATACGCATTGAAACATCCGGAAGTACGCGATGAATTCGGTGCCTACCTGGAATCGCTGCGTGAAAAAAATGCCGTTTGAACCCAAGCTGCAATCCACCCTGACGTGCCCGCACTGCGGCCATGCCAAACTGGAAACCATGCCCACCGATGCTTGCCAGTGGTACTACGAATGCAGCGCCTGCCATACCCTGCTCAAACCTGAAACCGGTGACTGCTGCGTGTTCTGCTCGTATGGCAGCGTGCCGTGCCCGTCGGTGCAGGTGCAACAGCAGCAACAGCAGCAATAACCAGTTTGGTTTCAGCGTCCCATTTTAATTTATGGCGCAAGCCCAGTGCTTTGCTGCGTCTTGTGCATGGATTGGGGCTGCGGGCTGCTTGCCTGTTGTTCCTGTGCAGCCCGTGGCTCGCCGTTGCGGCGGGCGGTCCGGTTTCACTGCTTGGAATACCAGCAGATGTACCGCTGGGTACTTATGCGACGTATATGCGCGAATCCGGTACGGTATTGAGTCTGGACGCCGCGATGCGCAAAGCTGCTGCGGGGCAATTCAGTACCGGAAAAAATGCAATCCTGGCGTTTGGTCTCGGCTCACGTCCGGTTTGGGTACATCTTTCGCTAATCAACCCGGGCAATACGCAGCTGCTACGACAGTTATCCATTGAAAATGCGTGGCTGGATCAGATAGACATTTATTTTGTTCAACGACAGCAGGTCCAGCATTACGAGCTTGGGGATAGCCATGCTTTCCGGATGCGTCCGATAGCGGGACGTTTTTTTGCGGTGGACCACCGGTTTGATCCGGGAACGACACAGGTTTTTCTGCGCATCGCCACGCCGGATCCCATGGTGTTGCCCATTTATCTGATGGATACCGAAGCCGTCGTGCAACGGCGGATAGATCAGGCTTACGGCTACGGTTTTCTATACGGCTATCTGTTGGCGCTGCTGGCTTATAACCTGCTGATCTACAGTGGATTGCGCAACAAGAGCCACCTGTATTATGCGGGGTTCATCGCGTGTTTCCTGCTCTTGAACATTGCCTACACCGGACACGGCTTTGCCTGGTTCTGGCCCGATAGCGTCACCTTGCAACGCTGGGTTATTCCGCTGATGATGGTTGTCTATGGCGTTATCGGGTTGGGCTTTGCGCGCAGTTTTCTTGATACCCGGTCAAATTTTCCGCGCATGCACCGCTGGCTGGTCCGGATAAGCGGGGTATTTGTGGCGCTGCTGCTAGCTGCATGGCTCGTGCAAAGTCAGCGCGATGCCTTGCTCGTGGCCTTTGTTTTTGTCAGTGTTTTCTCCTTCCTCATGCTGCTGGTCGGCACTATTTCGCTTTATTCCGGCTATCGATATGCGCGCTATTTTCTGATTGCCTCGGTGGCCTCGATGGTCGGCACCTCGGTCACGGCGCTGTCGGTGCTGGGCTTGCTGCCATTCAACGACTGGACCTACCGGGCGGTGGAGTACGGCATGCTGATCGATGCCACGTTGCTGGCGTTGGCGTTGTCCAACCAGTTTCAGCTGATACGCCGGGAACACAGACTTGCCATCGAACTGGCTGCACGGGATCCGCTTACCGGCCTGTATAACCGGCGTTCATTTCTGGAAAATGCCCTGCCAGTCTGGCGTTCTGCGCAGCACCGTCGGCAGCCGCTGTCGGCAATCATGATTGATATTGATCATTTCAAATCGATCAACGATCAGTATGGTCATGCGGTAGGCGATGCTGCCTTGGTTGCGGTCGCGAATGCCCTCACGAGCGCCGCCAGGGAAGGCGATATCCTGGCGCGTTGGGGTGGTGAGGAGTTTTTGCTGCTGTTACCGGAAACACAATTGGATGCTGCACTGGTCATGGCAGAGCGCCTGCGGAATATCATTGCCGAAATTCATCTGCCTGTACAAGACAAGCTTGCCGGATTTACCGCCAGTTTGGGTGTGAGTAGCGGCACTGCTTATAAAGATTTATATGCGCTGATTTCGAAGGCAGATGAGCTGCTCTACGCGTCGAAAGCGGCGGGCAGAAACAGGACTAGTATTGCAACACATAAATAACGAAATAAATTGGACAGGATTAACAGGATTTCCCAGGATTGACAGGATTGAGGCAAAGTCAGCATTCAACTGGGTATTCCTGTAAATCCTGTAAAAAATCCTGTTAATCCTGTCCATGTTTAAGTTTCGTTAATAGTGGGTTCGGATACTGGCGCCCATCAAGGCTGATTTTAGGCTGTCTATCGCGCTGTTTGCGCAGTCTGATTCAACAGCGCCCGCGCCGCTCGTAACACTTCACCTGCCGTCAACCCCACCGGCCCAACGCCACGCGCCACCAGCGCATCGGCAGCCGCGCCATGCAGATACACCGCCAGTTGGAGTGCTT
>DZDB01000093.1 GCA_022736605.1 Sideroxydans lithotrophicus | reverse complement strand
GGCTGGTTTTAATGAATACTGACATGCAAATCTGGGTCGATGCCGACGCCTGTCCGGGCGTCATCAAGGAGATTTTGTTTCGTGCCGCAGCGCGCACGCAGATCATGACGACGCTGGTCGCCAACCAGTTGCTGCGGGTGCCGCCGTCGGCGTTTATCCGTGCGTTGCAGGTGCCGCGCGGGTTTGATGTGGCCGATAATGAAATTGTGCTGCGTCTGACGGCGGGCGATCTGGTGATTACGGCGGATATTCCGCTGGCCGCCGATGTGATCGCCAAAGGCGGCCATGCGCTTAACCCGCGTGGCGAGTTTTACAGTGCAGAAACCATCAGTCAGTTGTTGACGCTGCGTAATTTCATGGACGAGCTGCGCGGTAGCGGGGTGCAGACCGGTGGCCCGGCGGCGTTGTCAAACAGCGACCGCCAGATGTTCGCCAATCAACTGGATAAGTTTCTCACCCAGCGACGCTGATCAGCCTGGCATGGGTTGTTTGTCGTTCAGGGTAAGCCAGCCACGCGCTACGCGGTAGAGCACCCACACGCCCACGCCCATCGCCAGGACAAAGGCAATTGGAATGCCCACCAGTGTGAACACCAGCGCCCAGCCAATGAGTACCCACAGCAAGGCAAACCAGAACGTACGGATTTGCCAGCGGAAATGGGATTCAAGATAGGTGCCGCTGGCTTCGTTGCGTTTGATGTAATTCAGGATCACCGCGAGGATTGACGGCCAGCCGGTAAGGAACGCGGTGACGATGAACATCGGCGTGAGCAGGCCGGTAACGACGGTGAAGGCATGCAGGCCGTAGATGACGTGGGTGAGGGTGACCAGGCCATCTGCCGGCGCCTTGCTGGTTGCAATCGTATTTTCTGTCACGCTGATCTCCTGTCACGGGGCCGAATTCGATGGCTCAGTATAGCGCTCGCGCGGTGTTGCGCGTGTCACCAGTGCAATGACCGGTATTGCGAGGTTTTTTTGCTCTGGTGCGCCTGCATGCGGGTGATGATGTCGTCGAGCACCGACAGTGCGTGCAGGATGTAGGGGCCTTTGTTGAGCATCACGCATTCGGCGCGACCGGACATGGCGGCGTCGCTGATTTCGGCGCGTGACGGCAGGTCCAGCTTGACCAGGCTTTCCAGTACTTGCGTGGCCCAAATCACGGGGATATGGGCGGCTTCGCACAGCCACAGCATTTCTTCCTGAATCTCCGCCAGGCGCTCATAACCGATTTCCACAGCCAGGTCGCCGCGCGCAATCATCACCCCGAACGGGCCATGCCCGGCGCCGCGCACGATGATTTCCGGCAGGTTTTTAACCGCTTGCCGGGTCTCGATTTTGGCGATGATGGCGAGTTTGCCGGCATTGCGCTGCGCCAGCGCGTCGGCCAGCCGATCCAGGTCATCCGCGCATTGCACGAATGACAGACCGATGATGTCGGCGTGCTGCACGACGAAGTCGAGGTCATGCAGGTCTTTCTCGCTCAGCGCGGGCAGTTGCAGATGGCTGTCCGGGAAGTTGAGGCCTTTTTGTGCGCCTACATTTTCGCCTTTGATGCGTACCTGCGTGACCCGCAGCCAGGCGCCCTGCGCGTCAACCCGCTCAATCACGCAGCCGATACGGCCATCGTCTATCCACACGGCTTGACCCGCTTCAAGAAAGGAAAATACCTCGGGTTCGCTGCAGGGAATGCGCGCGGGGGACAGGATGAGTCCGGTTTTGTCACGCCGCTCGGCCTGGCCGGGCGAGGGGTCGCGGGCGAGCAGCAGCGCGTCGTTTTTATGTAAATGTATGCGCATCGGTGCTGCCAGAAAATCCCCGGTGGCGGTTTTGCTTGCAGTCTGTTTGCCGTGCTGCGGGTGTTTGCTTATCCGCTCAAGCACCGTGCCGGGGGTCACGTAGGCGCCGTCTGCACAGCTGACGCGGACTTCTGTGTCCGATAGGCGCTGCTCCACCACAAATTCACGTTTGCGCTTGCGCAGGTCGTGGAAGCAGAGCGTGTCGCCGGGCTTGAGCGTGCGCAGCCACTTGGCCGGCACACTCAAGCGGGCGGGCGATGTCTTTCCCAGTTTGTCGGTGGCAGCCGGGTAACCAGGGCGACCTGTGCTGTCGAGAATGATCTGGCTGGGGCAAAGCCGGTTTCCCAGCTCGTCGCGCTGGATCTTGACATGCAACACCTCAGGGCCGGTTGCGACCTCACCGGTGCGTAATTTCGGACCGGACAGATCAAACATGATGCGACAGCTGCGTCCGGTTTCGTGTTCGGCCTGGCGAATGTTGGCCACCATTTTTTCCCAGCTGGCGGGGGTGTCGTGAGCGCAATTGATACGCGCACAGTCCATGCCCAGCGTGAGCATTTCGCGCACCATTGCGTGATCGTCTGCCGCTTCGCCGGGGAGTGTCACCATGACCCGTGTGGCACGTTTGTCTTGTGGTTTGCCGAACAGGCTGTCGGTATTGTGGCGTAGTAACAGGGTGTCGCGGTGCATGGCGTGGCCAATTTCATGCACCGGACACCGCAACGATTGCGCGCCCTCCATCATGGCCAGCGCATAGGTCACTGCATCCAGCGTAGCGATTACATGTCCTTCGCAGCGCCCCAGCGATGACAGTCCCACAGCGGCCAGGTTCGCTTGCAGTTCGCGCAGATCATGCCGCCGCAAACCGATATAGGCGGCCAAGTTGGCAGCGCTGGGCAGGTAATGCCGATGATGCAGGTGAGGCTGCCAGCGCGCCATTAATTCCTGCTGCGTTTCCAGTGTGGCGCTGTGCAAAGCCTGCAGGCTTTGCGCCAAACTTATGATTTCATCCTTGCCATTATCGATTGATTGTATATTCATTATTCCGGGCTGGCTGACAGGGTCACTTATCTACGCCAGTCTGAGGCCGCTTTATGAAATATTTGTGACGTTGTCGGATGGCTGGTTGCGTCATGGCGGCCGAGTAGTCGCACAGGCGGTTATACTGACGGGTATCGCGCACGGTGAAATCGCTTAAGTTGAGCGCAGCGCAGCCCAATCATCTCGGCGGCGCACGCCGTCGTCAGATAAAACACCCCGTTATATAAAGGAATTTTCATGAGCAGCATGAATGCATTGCTACTCTATTGTCGCGCCGGATTTGAAAAAGAATGCGCGGGCGAAATCGTGGGTTGGGCGAACGAGTTGGGTGTGCCGGGTTACGTCAAGGCCGGCGAGCAATCAGGCTGGGTGCTGTTCCAGGCGGAAACGCAGGCGGAAATCACGCTGCTGACCAGTGAATTGCCGTTCTACCGGCTGATTTTTGCGCGTCAGTGGGTGCAGGTCGCGCCGCTGATTGCGGGCATGCCGGAAGGTGACCGCCTGACCGCGGTGAAGGCGGTGGTGAGCAAGCTCGCGCCGCGTTATTCCGAAGTGTGGGTGGAAACGCCTGATACCGATGCCTCCAAGACCCGGTTGGGGTTTTGTGGGCGCTTCACCAAGCCGTTGACGGCGTTTCTGGAAAAAAACCGCCAGCTCGCGCTGGGCAGTGCGGCACCGCGCCTGCATGTGTGTTTTGTGACGGACGATAGCGCCTACGCGGGCATTTCCGATCCGCATAACGCGGCGATCTGGTTCATGGGCATTCCCCGCGTGCGCGTCGGGCGGGACGCGCCCAGTCGCTCGGCGGGCAAGCTGGCTGAGGCGCTGATGGTGTTCCTCGATGACAGCAATCAGCACGAGCTGCGCGCGGGCATGCGTGCGGTCGATCTGGGTGCCTCACCCGGTGGCTGGGCGTGGGTGCTGGCACAACGCGGTATTCGCGTGACGGCAGTCGACAACGGCCCGATGGCGGCAACGGCGATGGCGACGGAAATGATAGAACACGTGCGCGGTGACGGCTTCACCTACAGGCCGCATCACCCGGTCAACTGGCTGGTGTGTGACATGGTGGAAAGCCCGTCACGGGTGGCGCAGCTGATCGCGGAATGGATTGCGCGCGGGCACGCGCGGCACGCCATTTTCAATCTCAAGCTGCCGATGAAAAAGCGCCTGGAGGAGGTGCATCGCTGTGAAGACATTATCAGCAAGCGGCTGGCGCGCGAAGACATGCGCTATACCCTGCAAATCAAGCACTTGTATCACGACCGCGAGGAAGTGACGCTGTGCCTGATGCGGGACAAGGATTAAGGTCGTGAAACGGTTGGCTCCGTATCACGACCGTCGTCAGGCTTTGGGCGCGAAAGCGATGCAGTAGCCTTCCGGCTTAATCGCGCCTTCGACGACCTTGCACAGGCCATCAGCCTTGGCGGTTTTGCCCGGAATAAACTGAATGCAGCTGACGCAGTCTTTTTTGCCGTTCGGGTGGTCAACGTACTGCATCGACGCTTTCGAGGCTTTGGCAGCAGCATAAGCCTGCTGGCTGACAAAGCTGACAGGTACGGCAGCCAAACCCGAGAGCAGGGCAACACCTTTCAGAAATGAACGACGCGAGCGCTTCTTATCGATGATTTTGTCCAAGATAACCTCCATTGAATTAAAAAATTCATACACCGTTCAGCCGCTGCCAGGCAGATCATGTCAGTAAAAAGAAAACCAGTAGCTGAACCTCTGTCAGGCTAGATCAGGATATTGATATTGCAAGTTTGAATTTGACGTGCAAGATCGCGCACCGGACTAAATTGGTCGTCTTGCCTGTGGTGCAATTGTTCGCATGCGTGCTTTACGCTAAAATTACGCATTACCTGCGCCGTAAATTGACATGACCCGTTATATCTTCGTTACTGGCGGAGTGGTTTCTTCCCTGGGCAAGGGAATTGCCGCCGCTTCTCTCGCCGCCATTCTTGAATCGCGCGGCCTCCAGGTCACCATGATGAAGCTGGATCCCTACATCAACGTAGACCCCGGCACGATGAGCCCGTTTCAGCATGGTGAAGTGTTCGTCACCGAGGACGGTGCCGAAACCGACCTTGATCTTGGTCATTACGAGCGCTTTACCCATGCGCACATGCACAAGAGCAACAACTTCACCACCGGCCAGATTTATGAATCAGTGATCAAGAAGGAACGCCGGGGCGAATACCTCGGTGGCACCGTGCAGGTGATTCCGCACATTACCGACGAGATCAAGCTGCACATCCATCGCGGTGCGGCCGGCGCTGAAGTCGCGATTGTCGAGATCGGCGGTACCGTGGGCGACATTGAGTCACTGCCGTTCCTTGAGGCGATTCGCCAGATGGGGCTGCAGGAAGGGCGCAACAATACCTGCTACATCCACCTCACGCTGGTGCCCTATCTGGGCAAAGCGGGTGAGGTCAAGACCAAGCCGACCCAGCACTCGGTCAAAGAGCTGCGCGAAATCGGCATTCAGCCTGACGTGGTGCTGTGTCGCGGCGACCGTCCGCTGCCGGAAGAAGAGCGCCGCAAGATTGCGTTGTTTACCAACCTGGAGCCGGGCGCGGTGGTGTCGGTGCATGACGTTGACAGCATCTACAAGATTCCTGAAATGCTGCGCGAGCAGGGCATGGACGAAATCGTCTGCCGCAAATTCGGCATCAGCCCGCCGCCTGCCGATTTAACTATGTGGAACGGCCTGGTCGAGGCGCTGGAGCATCCGCTGCATACCATCAACATTGCCATGGTCGGTAAATACGTCGGCCTGACCGAATCGTACAAATCGCTATCCGAAGCCTTGATTCACGCCGGCATTCATACGCGTACGCAAATCAACATCCACTACGTTGATTCCGAACAGATTGAAAAAGACGGCGTTGGTTGCCTGAACGGCATGGACGCGATCTTGGTGCCGGGCGGTTTTGGCAAGCGCGGTGTCGAGGGCAAGATCGCCGCGATTCAATACGCGCGCGAGAACAAGGTGCCGTATCTGGGCATCTGCCTGGGCATGCAGCTCGCCGTGGTGGAATATGCGCGTCACAAGGCTGACATGGCCGACGCGCACAGTACCGAATTTGAACCGGCGACGACGCATCCGATTGTGGCGCTGATTTCCGAATGGAAGGACGCCGCCGGGCAGGTCGAAACGCGCAGCGAGGATTCCAATCTGGGCGGTACCATGCGGCTGGGCGGTCAGGTGTGCAAGCTTGATGCGGGTTCATTGGTGCGCGATGTGTATGGTCATGAAGAAATTACCGAGCGGCACCGGCATCGTTACGAAGTCAACGGCGCCTTGTTGCCGCAATTGCAGCAGGCGGGCTTGAAGGTCAGTGGCGTGTCGGCCACCGACGGCTTGTGCGAAATGGTCGAGCTGCCGGATCATCCGTGGTTCATTGGCTGCCAGTTTCACCCTGAATTTACCTCTACCCCGCGCGACGGTCATCCGCTGTTCAAAGCGTTTGCCACTGCCGCGCTCAAGCATCAAGGAGTCAAGACATGAAATTATGCGGATTTGAAGCCGGGCTGGATCAGCCGCTGTTCCTGATCGCCGGACCTTGTGTGGTCGAGTCGCATCAGATGGCGATGGATACTGCGGGTGCGCTGAAGGAAATCTGCGCCGAGCTGGGCGTGCCGTTTATTTATAAATCGTCGTATGACAAAGCCAATCGCAGTTCCGGCGCGTCATTCCGTGGCCCCGGCATGGGCGCGGGTCTTGATATTCTGGCCGCAGTGCGTAAGGAAATCGGCGTTCCGGTCTTGACCGACGTGCACAGCATTGAGGAAATTGCCGAAGTAGCAGCGGTGGTGGATGTGCTGCAAACGCCCGCTTTCCTGTGCCGCCAGACCGATTTCATCCACGCTGTGGCAAGTGCGGGCAAGCCGGTAAACATCAAAAAGGGTCAATTTTTGGCGCCGTGGGACATGAAAAACGTGGTTGACAAGGCGCGCGCAGCCAACGGCGGGCAGGACAACATCATGGTGTGCGAGCGCGGCGTGTCGTTCGGCTACAACAACCTGGTGTCGGATATGCGTTCGCTGATGGTGATGCGCGAGAGCAATTGCCCGGTGGTGTTTGACGCCACCCACTCGGTGCAGTTGCCGGGCGGGCAGGGTAATGTGTCGGGCGGCCAGCGTGAATTCGTGCCGGTGCTGGCGCGTGCGGCGGTGGCGGTGGGGGTGGCGGGGTTGTTCGCCGAGTCCCATCCGGATCCGGCCAAGGCCTTGTCGGACGGCCCCAATGCCTGGCCGCTGCATCTGATGAAAGAATTGCTGACCACGCTGAAAGAAGTCGACGCGCTGGTGAAGCAGCGTGGTTTTGTTGAAAACAAGATTAAGTAGACGCCAAATTAACATCAAATTATTGAAATTAGGGGAATTGAAAGTATGAGCGCTATTGTTGATGTCATCGCCCGCGAAATTCTGGATTCGCGCGGCAATCCGACGGTGGAAGCCGATGTACTGCTGGAATCCGGCGTGATGGGGCGTGCCGCAGTGCCGTCCGGCGCGTCGACCGGCAGCCGTGAGGCGATTGAATTGCGCGACGGAGACAAGCAGCGTTATCTCGGCAAGGGCGTGCTGCGAGCCGTGGAAAACGTCAATACTGAAATCTGCGAAGCGATTATCGGTCTGGATGTTGAAGACCAGCATTTCATCGACCAGACCATGATCGATCTGGATGGCAGCGAAACCAAATCGCGTCTGGGCGCCAACGCCATTCTGGCGGTGTCGATGGCGGTCGCTCGTGCCGCTGCCGAAGAATCCGGCCTGCCGCTGTACCGTTATCTGGGTGGTGCCGGCCCGATGCAGCTGCCGGTACCGATGATGAATATCATCAATGGCGGGGCGCACGCCAACAACAACATCGACATGCAGGAATTCATG
>DZDB01000092.1:3065-7738 GCA_022736605.1 Sideroxydans lithotrophicus | reverse complement strand
AGGTTATTTTCCGCGCATGAACATTTTGTCCAGTTCGGCCAGGCTGATCTGAAACCAGGTCGGACGCCCATGATTGCATTGATTGGCGCGCGCTGTGGTTTCCATTTCGCGCAGTAGCGCGTTCATTTCCGGCAGGCTCAATTGCCGGTTGGCGCGCACCGCGCCGTGACAGGCGAGCGTGCCGAGCAGTTCGTTGCGGCGTTCGGTCAGCACGCGGCTGGCGCCCCATTCGCGCAATTCGCGCAGTACGTCTCGTGCCAGTTGCGCCGGGTCCGCACTCTGCAATAATCGCGGCACGGCGCGCACCGCCAGGCTGGTGGGTGATAACGGTACGATTTCAAAGCCGATTTCGCGCAACGCAATGGCGTGTTCTTCGGCTGCTGCCACATCGAGCGCATCCGCCTGAAACGCTGCGGGGATAAGCAAGGGCTGGCTGGCGACCGTTTTGTCGTCGAGCGCGACCTTGAGCTTTTCATACACCACGCGCTCATGCGCGGCATGCATGTCGACCAGCACCAGACCGGCATTATTTTGCGCCAGGATATACACGCCATGCAGCTGCGCCAGCGCATAGCCCATTGGGTGCAGCTCGGTGTGCGGGACGTCGGCTACCGCTGTTTGCGGCAGCGGCGCATCGCGCATCATCAAATCGTAATACGCGGCAGGTTGCGCCACACCCAGCGGCATCGGCGCCTGATGGCTGGGCGCAAACACCGGACGGGCGTCATGACGGGTGGGCATGCTCGTCGCCAGCTGCGCCTGCGCCGCCGGATTGTCGCCACCGCGCCCGGCTAGCGCTTTGTTCAGCGCATGGTAGATGAACTGGTGAATGGCGCGGCCATCGCGGAAGCGCACTTCGGTCTTGGCCGGGTGCACATTCACGTCGACCAGCGCCGGATCAAGCGTCAAGAAAAGACAGTAGGCAGAATGGCGCTCGTGATGCAGCACGTCGCTGTACGCCTGACGTAACGCGTGGGCGATGAGTTTGTCGCGCACGAAGCGGCCATTGACGAAAAAATACTGCGCGTCGCGGCTGGCGCGCGAATACGCCGGCAAGGCGCTCATGCCGGTCAAGCTTAACCCGGCAGCGGATTCGTTGATCAGCAATGCAGCGGCGGCGAAATCGTTGCCCAGCAAGGCAGCAATGCGCTCAGCCGGGGTTTGCACGCGCAGATGGTGTTGTACCCGGCCATTGTGTTGCAGGCTGAACGCCACATCGGCACGCGCCAGCGCGATGCGGCGAAACGCTTCGTCGCAATGGCCGTATTCGGTGCCTTCTTTTTTGAGGAACTTACGCCGCGCCGGGGTGTTGAAATACAGCTCGCGCACTTCAATGCGGGTGCCGGATGACAACGCGGCTGGTTGCGGCGCAGCAGGCGCGTTGCCGTCGGCCTGCACTTCAAAGCCGTGTTCAGCGTCATGTGCACGGCTCGCCAGGCACACCCGCGCCACCGCAGCAATGCTGGCCAGCGCCTCGCCGCGAAACCCGAGACTGGCGACGCGTTCGAGGTCGTCGAGACTGGCAATTTTGCTGGTGGCATGGCGCGCCAGCGCGAGTTGCAGTTGCGCAGCTGCGATGCCCACACCGTTATCCGCCACCCGAATGAGCTGCGCACCGCCCTGCTCCAGTTGTACACGAATCTCTGTGGCACCGGCGTCCAGGCTGTTTTCCAGCAGTTCTTTCAACGCCGACGCGGGGCGCTCGACAACTTCGCCAGCGGCTATCTGGCTAATAAGCAAATCGGGGAGGAGGTGTATCGCGGGCATGGGCTATCCAGACAAGATAGCCGATTATACCCGCCTCAAATCATGTCGTTGCCATCTGTTCCAGTAACCAGTCCGGGTAACTGCCGGGTAAGATCACGCAGGCGCTCAATGCCAGTTTGGCACGGATTGTGGCCGGATTGCTGGCGAAATACTTCTTGATCCCCGCCACAATCGCACTCGCCATTTTGTCCTGATAGGCATCGTTGTTGAGGCGTTTTTCTTCTTCCGGATTGGAGATAAAGGCCGTCTCCACCAGAATCGACGGAATATCCGGTGCCTTGAGCACGGCAAACCCAGCCTCTTCTATGTGCCCCTTGTGCAAGCGATTGACATCGGAAATCTCGCTCAACACAGCTTTGCCCAAGCGCCGGCTGTCGTCATTGGTGACGGTTTGCGACAAGTCAATCAAGGTACGCGCCAGATTTTTGTCCTGCACGCCCACATTCACGCCGCCTACCATGTCAGCATCGTTTTCTTTCTTTGCCAGCCAGCGCGCTGCGGCACTGGTGGCGCCGTGTTCTGACAGCATGAACACGCTGGAGCCGCGCGCATCGGGACGAATGAACGCATCGGCGTGAATGGACACAAACAGGTCGGCATTCAACCGCCGTGCCTTGTCGACGCGTTCCGCCAGCGGTATGAAGTAATCGCTGTCGCGCGTGAGCACGGCGCGGGTATTTTCCAGTGCGTCGATTTTGGTTTTGACGCGTTTGGCAATTTCCAGCGTGATATTTTTTTCCAGCGTGCCATTGACGCCGTGCGCGCCGGGGTCTTCACCGCCGTGGCCGGGATCGATCACCACCGTGATCAGACGCGCCATCTGGAACTGCGGTTTCTTGCCCGGCTTTTCCAGACGGATATATTTGTCAGACGAAGGTGCCTCGTCGATTTGCGCTGTAACGTTGGGCTTTACAGGTTCTGCTTTGGCTATATCTGCTTTGTTATCAGGTTTGCTGTCCGGAATTTGACCATTCGCTGCTGCATTGATGGGGTCATCCTGCGGCTTGGCCGGGTAGACATCGAGCACCAGCCGGTTGCCATATTCGCCTACCGGCTTGAGGCTAAACACGGTTGGCTTGACCTCGCCACGTAAATCCAGCACCAGGCGCATCACGCCGGGGCGATTCATGCCTGCACGCAACCCGGCAATCCACGGATCACCGCTGCCAATTTTGCCCGCCAGCTCCTGCATGGCGGCAGACGGTTCAACATTTTCCAGATCGATCACCAGCCGTTCCGGATTATTCAGGGTAAACAGCTTGTAAGTCAGCGGCTTGGAAGATTCGAGTGTAAGGCGGCTATAGTCACTGGCAGGCCAGTAGCGCACTGCGTCTATCGACGTGGCGCTCCACGCCAGCATGGGCAGCGACAGGCATGCAGCCAGCGCTACGCGCAGCCACACAGTCAGATTGGGGAAGTGTATTGCAGTTGGCTTAACCATTGTTTGCCCGCCTCGCTTGCCGCCGTCAAAACAGCGTTTCTTGCTTCATCCACGATGGCCAGTGCCACCTCGACATCCGGCTTCGGGAGCCATTCTGCGGCCTTTTCCGGCCATTCGACCAGACACACGCTATCCGGATTGAAATACTCTCTAAAGCCCGCTTCTTCCCATTCTCTTGGGTCGTTGAAGCGATACAAATCAAAGTGATATAACTTTAACCTAGAAATAGCATAAAGTTCAACCAAAGTATAGGTCGGACTTTTCACCTTTCCGGCATAACCGAGCCCGCGCAGCACCCCGCGCGTCAGCGTGGTTTTGCCCGCGCCGAGGTTGCCTTCAAGGTAGAACACCAGGCCAGGCGTCAATGCCTGCGCCATGTCTGCGCCAAGGGCGAGCGTCGCTGCCTCGTCCGGCAGGTGTCGGGTAAGGCGCTGCGGGGTATTATCCGGGGCATGGATCATGTTGAACTCGATTTGGCAGCGTTGGCGCTGTCCATCAAAAACTGGGGGCGCGAACTGGGGTTTGGCGCGCTCGGCATCACCGACTGCGCGCTCGACGACAGCGAAGCCGAGTTGCTGGCGTGGCTCGGCAAAGGCTATCACGGCGAGATGGATTATATGGCAAAACACGGCGTCAAACGTGCCCGCCCGCAGGCACTGGTGCCCGGCACCGTGCGTGTGATCTCGGTGCGCATGGACTACCTGCCGCCTGATGTGCAGGATAGCTGGGCGGTGATGCACGATCCGACGCTGGCTTTCATATCACGCTATGCGCTGGGGCGTGATTACCACAAGGTCATGCGCCAGCGACTGCAACAACTGGCGAGCCGGATTGAAACCGAGATTGGCGCCTTCAGCTACCGCGTGTTTACCGATTCGGCGCCGGTGATGGAAGTGGCGTTGGCCGCCAAAGCCGGACTGGGCTGGCGCGGCAAACACACGCTGCTGCTGGACCGGGATGCCGGGTCGTGGTTTTTTCTCGGCGAAATCTACACCGACCTGCCGTTGCCCACTGACACACCGGTTACGCCGCATTGCGGCACCTGTCAGTCCTGTATGGATGTGTGTCCGACACAGGCCATCGTTGCAGCGGGTGAAGTCGATGCGCGACGCTGCATTTCGTATCTGACTATCGAGCTGCACGGCAGCATCCCGGTTGAGTTGCGCCCATTGATGGGTAACCGCATCTATGGCTGCGACGACTGCCAGCTGGTGTGCCCGTGGAACCGCTTTGCCCACACCACCACAGCGGCCGATTTCAGTGTGCGCAACGGGCTGGATGCGCCCGCACTGGTCGCCCTCTTCGCCTGGACCGAGACCGAATTTGATACCCGCCTGGCAGGCAGTGCCATCCGCCGCATCGGCCATGAACGCTGGCTGCGCAACATCGCCGTGGCGCTTGGCAACGCGCCCGCCAGCCAGGCCGTCATCCATGCCCTGCAACAGCACGCCAGCCACCCGTCGGC
>DZDB01000092.1:0-2965 GCA_022736605.1 Sideroxydans lithotrophicus | reverse complement strand
CCCAAACAAGCCATCGGCGTATTCGATTCCGGTATCGGCGGACTGACTGTCGTGCGCGCCCTGATGGAACGCCTGCCATTCGAAAATATCGTTTATTTTGGTGACACCGCACGCGTGCCTTACGGCGTGAAATCGGTCGATACCATCGCCCACTACACCACCCAGATTGCCGAATTCCTGCTGGAGAAACAGGTCAAGGTACTGATTATTGCCTGCAACACCATGGCTGCCGTTGCGGCGCAGGCGGTGCGCGATCTGTCACCCGTGCCGGTGCTCGATGTGATCGAAGCGGGTGCGGAAGCCGCCGTAGCCGCCAGCCGCAGCGGCCAGATCGGCGTCATCGGCACGCCCACCACGGTCAACAGCAATACCTACGCGCGCGCGATTCAATCCTTGTCGGCGGGCACCCGCATTTATACGCAGGCCTGCCCGCTGTTTGTGCCGCTGGTGGAAGAAGGCTGGCTCGACCATGAAGTCACCCGCCTGACCGCGCAGGAATACCTCAAACCAGTGCTGGCCGAGCATATCGACACGCTGGTACTGGGCTGTACCCATTACCCGCTGCTGAAACCACTGTTGCAGAACGTGATGGGCAAGGACGTCAAGCTGGTCGATTCCGCTGAAGCCATGGCAACGCGCACGGCAGCCCTACTGGCCGAACTCGGACTGGCCAATACCGACACCACGCCGCCCAGTTATGAATTTTATGTCACCGACGTACCGGTCAAGTTTCAGACCATAGGCGAACGCTTTCTCGGCCGTTCGCTGAACCATGTCCATGTAGTGAAATGGTGACGGTGAGCGAACCGTCTGCCCGACGCATGGTCTATGCTTTTAGTAAGTTTGCGATACCCACCCAAGTTTTATCATGGAGCGACGCCCGATGCCTTACTCAGAACAAACCGTCACCACCGTACGCCCCTGGTCGGATCGCACTTTCAGCCTGACGCTGACGCGGCCATCCGATTTCAAATTTGCCAATGGCGAGTTCGTCACCATCGGCCTGAAACGCGAAGGCAAGCTCATCGCGCGCGCCTACTCGATCGTCTCGATGGCCGACGACGACCATCTCGAATTTCTCAGCATCCACGTGCCAGACGGCCCGCTGACCAGCGAACTGGTACACGTCAAACCGGGCGATTCGGTCTGGGTCAACAGCAAAGCGACTGGCTCGCTGACGCTGAATCACGTGTTGCCGGGGCGCAACCTCTATTTGCTGGCCACCGGCACTGGTCTGGCGCCGTTCATGAGCATGGTGCGCGACCCGGCCACGTATCAGGCGTATGAAAAAGTCATCCTGGTGCACACCGTGCGCAATATTGCCGAACTGGCCTACCGCGAAGAACTGGAGAATCGGGTCAGTGATGTATTCCGTTACGTACCGACGGTCACGCGCGAGCCGTTCGAGTGCAGCGCTCGCTGCTCGGATCTGTTTATTTCGGGTGAGTTATGCAGGCAACTGGATTTGCCACAAGCCGAACCGGAACACGACCGCGTGCTGATTTGCGGCAACCCGGACATGAACAAACAGATGACCAACGCGCTACGCGAAACCGGCTGGACCATGACCAACCACAGCGGCGTCGCCAATTTCAGTGTGGAAGCTGCATTCGTGATTCATCACAACTGATCTGCAATTCGATCAGCCTGTCCAGCGCGATGAAGCAGACTAAATTTGAAAATGCCTTGAAATTTTAAGCCAGACAACCAGCAAGGATAGAGCAGCTTAAAATACTGCCGCACCTTTGCTGGGTTGAATCAATTACTTAATCAATCCTGCTTTGTCTTGCAGGTCTTGATGCCAAAAGGAAGATAAGTCGGGCACCAGCGAAAAATGGCCGTGAGTATCAGCACAAACCCAACTATGCCTGCTGGCACCATCCAGTCTGAGGCGCCCGGCAAATTCGACATCGCGTAATAAATAAGCGCAATGCCAACCACCGCACGGATTATACGATCAACTCCACCAACGTTTTTGTGCATGTCTTTCTCCTGTAATTATAAATACGCCCATGGCATCACACATACCAACAGCGCATTTCAGTTTACTGCCCCAATGCTGTTTTCAGCAAACCAGTGTACTGCCTACTGGGTTGGTGCAGTCAGAAGAAACGCTTAAAAGCGCGACAGTGGCAATGTAGCCTTAGGCAGTTAAATTACTGGCTTTCAACTGTCCCGGCCTTGTACGCCAAACCAACAAACCCATGCCGGATAGCAGCAATATCCACGAACCCGGCAGCGGAACTGGCGCAGCGCCATACAGCGCCTGCACACCCGCGATATCATCAGCATCCGGAATGCGATTGATATGCGCCTGCCCGGTATGATTCGGATCAGCATAATCGCACTGACTGCCGTCGAATGCGGCGCTGAGATAACCACACATCAGATCACTCGGAATATCCGAGTGCCAGAGGCCGAGTGCATGACCGATTTCATGCACCACCAGCCCCTCAAAATCGTTGCGATACAAGCCTCCACCGGGCGGATATAAATCATAGGCCGCGCCTTCGCTGCCCGGTGCCACGAAGTAGGCAATATCAGAACGGGAATTCAGAATCACATCGCCTTCCAGCGTCGTGCCGCCATTAGGGGGTGGCGCGAACCCTGTACCCGCAGAATAACCATCGATATTGAATCCGCCAAAGCGAATGTCGCCAATCTGCTGCCCGCTCGCATAAGGCGCACTAAAAGCGGTGCCGTCATCGGTGCCAAGGTACTGGAACTGTATGTTGGCAATCGCCGACCAATGGTTGAACGCATCCTGGATCATCGCCAGCGCTGCTGCCTGGCCGCCAACCTGATTGAAAATACTGGTGAGATCCGACGTGCCGTGAAAATAGCTGGGTGCCGATGCATCCAGACCCGTACTGGCCGGCATCAAACTCCAGGTCACTATGCCACCCGGCGTACCGAGGGTATTGTCACCCCATTTTGAAGCTTGATTTACGCCATACGGAAACAG
>DZDB01000007.1:20558-30514 GCA_022736605.1 Sideroxydans lithotrophicus | reverse complement strand
AAATCCCTGCATACCACTCGTACCCTTGATCTTCCCAATAACCACCTTTGCCGCCAGCGATGTTATCCAGCCGGTCGACAAGCTCGATTTGCATGATGTATTTGGCCATTTTGTAACCCAGCTGGCGCTCTACCCGTGCCCGTATTGGCGCGCCGTTGGCAATCGGCAGCTGCGCATCGTTCAAGCCGTAGGCTAACAGGGTTTGTGGGTGCCACGCATCCTCCATATCAATGCTTTCGTAATAACGCGTGCCGATAGCGTCCATTGGGTCAGCACAATAAAACACGACGTATTTTGCTGATGGCAGCGGCTTGACCTGTTCGAGTATGCGGCTAAGTTGCACACCTTTCCATTTGCCTATAGCGCTCCAGCCTTCGACGCAATCGTGCCGGGTAATCTGCGTGCGGCTCGGCAGCGCCATTAAATCGCTGAGTGAATAGCTTGCTGGTTGTGCGACCAGTCCGCCAATCTGCAGTCGGTAGTCAACAAAATCATTGGCAGCCAGCGCATGGTAGGCCGGGTTATCGGGGTTATCGGTGCCATTGCTACGGAAAGTCGGTGACAGGTCTGCCGCAGTGAATTCCTGCGCCATGGCTTTGCGCGGTATGGCCAGGCGTTGTGCAGCGTAGGTAAGCTTTTCTGCACTGTCGAGCACTTTGGGAAACCATTCGGTGCGTGATAGCCGGTCACATCCGGATAAAAACAGCGCACTGCCAAACCCGAGTGTACGCAACAAAAACTGACGACGATTATTTTTGGGCTGTGTCATGTTCAATCTCCGCGGCTGCAATTTTGTATCGACCGGTAATCATTGAACGCAGGTTGTTCCACAGGCCGCTGATAATGACTTCAAACACGTGAATGAAGACGAATCCGACCAGCAGCCACGCCACCACAAAATGGATTGTGCGGGCAGACTGGCGGCCGCCAAAATAGCCTATCCAACCCGAAAAAATGCTATCGAGGCCGGGCGACATACCCCAGCCCATCAATATCAGCAGCGGAAACAAGATGAAAATGACGCTCAGATACGCCAGTTTTTGCAGGATGTTATAACGTCGTGCGGCGTCACCTTGAACGTGTTTGAAGCGCAGGTGATCCCTGATTGATTGCCCGATGCTACGCCAGTCTGCGCGGGTAGGCGCAAGGTCACGTGCCAGATGGCGGCTGACCAGTGTGTAGAGCAGATAGGCGAAGCCGTTGATGACCAGCACCCAGGCAAAAAAGAAATGCCAGCGCCGCGCCATTGCCAGCCATTGCTGGCCGGGCAGGGTAATCCACGACGGAAAGCCGCGTTCGGTGGGCTGGCCATTCATGTCGGCGGATAGACCGAATACACCGGTGGTATTAAATTCGTGACCAAAAACCTTTGTTACGCCAACCGGCGTCCCTTGTGCATTGACGCGTGCATACATTTGCAGGATGGGTGGATGACCGGTATAGGAAGAGGCGCCCCAGTTGAGTGCCGGGTGGGCATTGAAAATTTGCAAGCCGCTCATCAAAAGCAGGATAAATGCCAAAACGTTGATCCAGTGCATCAGCCGTACGGGCCAACTGTGGCGACGGTATAACACGGTTCGGATCGATGCATGCTCAGGCATGTTGCCTCCGGAATAGGGCGGATGAGAATTCTATACCATAGCCGAAAGTGCGGCGAAGTCCAGATCAGCCCGTGTCGTATGGCGCAGGCAAAACCTGGCAGGTTTGCATGGGCAAAATTGACCGCCACCCGTTATCATGCGCTGATGGATGATGAATTTTATATGCGCGCGGCCTTGGCATTGGCACAGCAAGCCTGGGCGGCTGGCGAAGTACCGGTGGGCGCAGTGGTGGTATTCAAGGACGAAATTGTCGGTCGCGGCTTCAATGCGCCGATTTCATGCCACGATCCGTCGGCACACGCCGAAATGATGGCGTTGCGCGACGCGGCGCAAACGCTGCAAAACTATCGGCTACCGGATGTTACGTTGTATGTCACGCTGGAGCCGTGCGCAATGTGTGCTGGGGCGATGCTACACGCCCGCGTGGCGCGCGTGGTGTTTGGTGCCGTCGATGCGAAAACCGGCGCCGCAGGCAGCGTGCTTAATTTATTTGGCGAGACACGTTTAAACCACCATGCCACGCTCACGGGTGGCGTGCTGGCCGAAGAATGCGGTGCCTTGCTGTCAGCCTTTTTTGCCGAGCGCAGGCAGCGCATCAAACAGAGCAAGGTGTGATATGAAAATCAATATTTCGGTTGCTGACCAAACACTGGATTTGCTGACGGATGATGGCGCGTTGTGCCAACGCTATCCTGTTTCAACGGCAGCAAACGGTACCGGTGAGCAGTGTGGGAGCTACCAAACCCCACGTGGTGCACATATCGTACGGGCGAAAATTGGCAGCGGGTTGCCGCTTGGCAGCGTATTTGTCGGGCGTCGAGCCACGGGTGAAATCTGGTCGTCCGAACTGAGCGCGGCTTATCCCGAACGCGACTGGATACTGACCCGCATACTCTGGTTATCGGGCAGCGAGCCCGGCTTCAACCGTTTGGGCAAAGTCGACAGCATGCGCCGCTATATCTATATCCACGGCACGCCTGACAGTGAACCAATGGGCGTGCCCAACTCGCATGGCTGCATTCGTATGCGCAATGTTGACGTAGCCGAGCTGTTTGAGCGGATACCGGTGGGAACCAGCGTGCGTATTACTGAATAAAAAACGGATGGGGATCCCATAAGGAATTTCCCATCCGTTTTATTGAAACGCCTGATTATTCAGGCTTGGTATTATTTGATAAACAGCATTTCCCGATATTTTGGCAACGGCCACATATCGTCCGCCACCATGGTTTCAAGTGCGTCTGCATGGGCACGCAGTTCATTCATCAAGCCACGCACGTCATATGCAAGGTAGGTCATGTGCTTCTGCATGGAATCAAAATCATGTTTGGCAGACGCTGCCTTGAGCTTGCTGACGACACGCATCATGGCGTTGGCTTCGTTTGCTACAGCGCTGGCCAGACTGGTGTCCAGGGTGATGTTGAGATGCGCAAGGCTACCGCAGGTCGCAGAAAGTTTGGACAGATATGAAATCGCTGCCGGGTAAATCTGCGTCGTCGCCATTTCAACCATCAAATTGGCTTCCAGTTCGATAGCGCGTACGTATTGTTCCGAATACACATCAAAACGACTGTGCAATTCAACCGGCGTTAACACGCCAGTGCGCTCAAACAAGCTGATCACTGCAGGGTCGATCAGTTCCGGCAATGCCTCTGCGGAAGTTGGCAGATTTTTAAGGCCGCGTTCTTCAACCGCCATTTTGTGCCACTCGGGTGAATAACCATTGCCACCAAATACTACATTGCCGTGCTTGTCCATGATGACCTTTAGCACGCTCATAACCGCCGCAGATTTGTCTTTGCCGCTGGCTAGCGCGGCTTCCAGTTGTCCGGCGATCCAGTCCAGAGAATCTGCCAGCATGGTGTTCATCGCCACCAGCGGGCCGGATACCGATTGCGAGGAGCCCACCGCGCGAAATTCAAAGCGATTGCCAGTAAACGCGAACGGTGAAGTGCGGTTGCGGTCGCCAGGGTCACGTTCAAACTTCAGGAGTTGTGACAACCCCATTTCCATGAAGCCACCTTTTTCCGATTTCGGGAATTCACCGGCCTGAATGTCCTTGAATACTTTTTCCAGCTGGTCGCCCAGATACACCGACAAAATGGCTGGTGGTGCTTCATTGGCGCCCAGGCGGTGATCGTTCGAAGCGGAGGCAATGACAGCGCGCAACAACGGCCCGTACAAATGTACGCCCCGAATCACTGCGCCGCAAAATAGCAGGAAATTCAGATTGTCTTCGGGTGTGCTGCCAGGATCCAGCATATTGCCCTGTGTTGCATTGCCAACTGACCAGTTGACGTGTTTGCCCGAACCATTAATACCGGCAAATGGTTTTTCATGCAATAAACACATGAAACCATGGGCTTGTGCCGTGTTCTTCATCACGGTCATGAGCAGCTGCTGATGGTCTGCTGCCACGTTTGCGGCCTCAAAATACGGTGCAATCTCGAATTGTCCTGGCGCAACTTCATTGTGGTGGGTCTTTGCCGGAATCCCCAGTTTGTAGAGCTTGTCCTCAAAATCCTGCATGAAGACCTGCACCCGTTCGGGGATGGCACCGAAATAATGGTCGTCAAACTGCTGTCCTTTGGGTGATGGCGCACCAAACAGGCTGCGACCACATTGCAACAGATCCGGGCGTGCAGTGCCAAAAGCCGCATCAATCAGGAAATACTCCTGCTCGGCGCCGCAACTGGAGTTGAGCGGTGCAATGTCGGTTTCACCCATCAGTGACAGCACCTTGTGACCTGCCGCATTCATCGCTGCATTCGAGCGCAGTAGCGGAATTTTCTTGTCCAGTGCCTCGCCAGTCCAGGATAAAAACACGCTTGGTATCATCAGCGTTGCGCCGTTCGCCGTTTGCATGATGTAAGCCGGGCTGGTCGGATCCCACGCGGTATAGCCGCGCGCGGAGTTGGTCGCGCGCAAGCTGCCATTCGGAAATGAGGAGCCGTCAGGCTCGCCCTTGATCAACAGGCTGCCGCTGAAATCAGTAATTGCGTTACCGTCGGCATTGGTCAGAATAAAACCATCGTGTTTTTCGGCAGTGGCGTTGGTCATCGGATAAAAAATATGCGAGAAGAACTTGGCGCCTTTGGACATCGCCCATTCTTTCATTGCTGCTGCGACCACTTCTGCATTGATCGGATCAAGCGCCGCGCCAGTTTGCATGGTTTTCTTCATCGCCTTGAAAGCGTTTTTTGACAAGGATTCTTCCATGGCTGCCAAATTGAATACGTCACATGCCCAGATTTGACTCAGTGGCGCAGGTTGAGTGACCTGTTTTGGTGCGCGACTGGTGGCTGTTTGCATTATTTTGGTGCGCGAATGGCTGCCGCTCATGGTGTTTGGCCTCGATTTATCAATAAAATATTAAGTAAACGCTAAGTTAAGCAAAATAAATGCCAATTTCTAAAATGACGTTTGCAAATTTTTTGTTGTCGGCTCGTTAGCGGGATCTCTGCGGCTGATGGATTCTGAATCCATCGGGTGAATTCGCGCGTATCTTGATCAGGTGGTTCCGGTTGTGCGGAATTCTATTTACCGGAGCTCAAGCATGTCGGATTTCGATCAACAAAACCCATCACGCCGCACTTTCATGAAGCAAGTGATTTACCTCACTTCAGTTGTTGCTGCGGGCGCTGCTACATTGGGCAGCACCGCAGCCCGAGCGGCCACTATCTCTAAAGCTGATGCACATTATCAGGACGCGCCCAAGGACGGCAACGCATGCAGCCAATGCTACTATTTTGACAATGGCACCTGTAAACGCGGTGTTGTCGATCCGATCAGCCCGAATGGCTACTGCGATTACTTCTCGCCCAAGTCCTGATCCGAATCTGAACAGGTATGGAAAAGGGGCGCTCAGCCCCTTTTTGTTGTGTAGGGAAAGCGTGGATTGGGATCGATTGGGTGCCAGGTGGTCACACAAACAAGGTGTGCAGTCCTATCAGCATAGCTTCTTTATCTCTGTTAGAATTCAGCCCTTGCGGCATTTGCACCAGTCCCTATACCGCAATCTATCCGGCTTTCAAACCTTATCCGCCTGCCCAAGACTGGCGCTGTTAACGCGGCGACAGGCCGATCTGTCCCTCAGGAAATTTATGTCATTTGCATCTCTCGGCTTGTCCGATGAACTCGTCCGTGCTGTTACCGAGCGCGGTTATACCGTTCCCACCCCGATTCAATTGCAAGCGATTCCGGCCGTGCTGTCCGGCGGTGACCTGCTGGCTGGGGCACAGACTGGCACCGGCAAAACCGCCGGTTTTGTGTTGCCTATCTTGCATCGATTGATTAATACGCCAGCGAAGCAAACAGCGGAAGGCCGTATGCCAATCCGGGCGCTGATTCTGACGCCGACGCGTGAACTTGCTGCGCAGGTGGAAGAAAGCGTGCGTGATTATGGCAAGTACGTGAAGTTGAACTCGATGATGATGTTCGGTGGCGTCAACATCAATCCGCAAATCCAGAAGTTGCGCGGTCGTGTGGATATTTTGGTGGCGACGCCGGGTCGTTTGCTCGATCACGCGCAGCAAAAAACGGTGGATTTGTCCAAGGTGGAAATCCTGGTGCTGGACGAAGCTGACCGCATGCTCGACATGGGTTTTATCCGTGATATCAAACGCGTCATGGCGCTGATTCCAAAGCAGCGTCAGACATTACTGTTTTCGGCGACGTTCTCGGATGAGATCAAGACGCTGGCGGACAGTCTGCTGAACAAGCCGACGACTATCGAAGTGGCACGTCGCAACCAGACCGCGGAGCTGATTACGCAGAAGGTGTATGCGGTTGACCGCGAACGCAAGCGCGAACTGCTGACGCACCTGATCAAGGAGCACAACTGGTTTCAGGTGCTGGTGTTTACTCGTACCAAGCATGCTGCCAACCGGCTGGCCGAGCAGCTCGACAAGGACGGTATCAAGTCAATGGCGATCCACGGCAACAAAAGCCAGGCGGCGCGCACCCGGGCGCTGAAAGAATTCAAGGACGGCAGTCTGCAGGTGCTGGTGGCAACCGATATTGCCGCACGGGGTATCGACATCAGCGAGCTGCCGCACGTGGTGAACTTTGAACTGCCGAACGTGGCCGAGGATTACGTACATCGAATTGGCCGTACCGGCCGTGCCGGGAGTGAAGGTGAGGCGACGTCACTGGTGTGCGTGGATGAGGACAAATTGCTGTCGGCAATCGAGCGTTTGACCAAAACCCAGATGCCAGCAGTGATACTGCCAGGCTTTGAACCCGATCCGCGCATCAAGGCGGAGCCGATTCTGAACGGTAGCCAGCGCGGCAATCAGCCACGCAGCGGCGGTCAGGCTCGGGGGGGTGCAGGCAAGCCTGCAGGTGCGGGTGGCGCGCGTGCGGGTACTAAACCGGCTGCACCGCGCGGCGGACCCGCCGTGCACCGAAGTGGTGGACGCAACCGCTAAACTTTTGACTGCGGCGCGGTTTGTGATTTACGCAAGCCGCGTGCGATCTGCCACACCATCCAGCCACGCTTGAGCCATTTGCCCATGCTACGTGGGCGCTTGCGCGCCAGCAGCAGCGTGCTGCCCAGGGTGAGTAGCGGATGGTGATACAAATAACGCGCTACCGACACCGCTTTATCAGCCAGTGCCAAGGGCGCGTGCAACATACTTGCATCGTGTTTAAATTGATTGCGCTGCGTCTCGATCCGGGCTAACAACTGCCGACGATGAGTGATCACATCAAGCGTTTTTTTGCTCAT
Organism: Sideroxydans lithotrophicus; assembly: GCA_022736605.1. Classification (GTDB taxonomy): domain Bacteria; phylum Pseudomonadota; class Gammaproteobacteria; order Burkholderiales; family Sulfuriferulaceae; genus Sulfuriferula. The sequence continues at coordinate 23,185 of DZDB01000007.1, read as the reverse complement.
GCTTCTTCTCCAGCTGTTGATAGTCCTTGCGCAATTCACCCAGGCTGGCAGCAAACAGGCGGGGATGGGTTTTGAGTTTGTGCACGGCGTAAGCAATCATGCCGCCACCTGCAAAAAGAAAAAAACCGGCCAGACCAAGCAGCACGAGCATACGATAACTGTCCCAAAACGCTGCGACCACCAGCAATACCAGCAGCAGCACAGCCAGCCCCAGGCAAAATAGCGCCACCAGCATCCACATCAGCAGTTTGACCAACTGGGCAAATGCAACCTCGACGTCGGTGGAAATCAATTCCAGGCGCGTATGCGCAATCGCAACCAGTCCGGTTGCCAGGTTTCTGAGCGATTCAAACAGCCCGCTACGCGGTGCGCTGGTGTCCTCTGCCATAGTGCGGATTAACGACGGCCAATAAGCAGACCCACGACCAGCCCGACACCCGCTGCGATACCGATCGAGCGCCATGGATTTTCGTGTACATATTCATCGGTCGCGCGCGCAGCCGCCTTGGAGCGCGCCAGCAGCGCTTCCTGGGTATCGGCCAGCTTGTCCTTGGCAATCGCCAGCGACTCCTGCGCCTTGGCACGCACTGCTGCCAGTGCTTCGCCGCCTTGATTGGCGGTGGCTTTGAGCAGCGCTTCAGCGTCACTGACGACGACTTTCAGATCGTCTATCAATTGATCTTTGGAAATGTCGGCAAAATCGGATTCTCGGGATTGGGAAGGGGTACGCATCGGGATTTCCTTTCTAAATTGTTGAAAAAATCATGTCATCTGTGGGCACACAGCAGAAGTTCGCGCTATCTAATGTACTTGGATAACAGCAACAGTTCCAGCATAGCCTTTTTTAGCGTTGTGCTTTGTGCGATGTCGCACATAGGTGTGAATTTTTTGCTTAGTTGCTTGTCTCCAGGCTGCCTACGCGCTACCTTTATGACCCGACCAAAAGCGAGAATGAAATTGGATCAAATGCCCCATAGCCTGTTTCAGCGAAGCCCGCGCCTCGATGAGTCTGATCCCGCGCGTATGCGTATAGCCTTGCGTGATTATTTTCATGCCACATATAGTCGCTACGAGTCGTTGTTTGAAACGCTCGCCAGCGACGAAGCCTATTACAAAAAGCCGATTACGCTGCGTCATCCGCTGATATTTTACCTCGGTCACACTGCCACGTTTTTCATCAACAAGCTGATCCTGACGGGTCTGATAAGCGAGCGTGTCAACCCGAAATTTGAATCAATCTTTTCGGTGGGTGTCGACGAAATGAGTTGGGATGACCTGTCCGATGCGCATTATGACTGGCCCACGGTAGCAGAACTCAAAGTCTATCGCGATGCGGTTCGCAAAGTTGTGGACACGCTGATCCGCAGCGCGCCGCTGAGCCTGCCGATTGGCTGGGATCACCCGTGGTGGGCGATCATCATGGGCATCGAACACGAACGCATTCATCTGGAGACCTCCTCGGTGCTGATCCGCCAGCACGCTTTGCAGTATGTGCAGCCGCACGCGGCCTGGCAGCCGTGCCGCGAAACGGCTGAGGCACCTGATAACACGTTGGTAAGCATTGCTGCAGGTGTGACCCAGCTGGGCAAAGATCACGCAAATCCGCGTTATGGTTGGGATAACGAATACGGCCAGCACGCAGCCAGCGTGGCAGCGTTTCAGACCAGCCAGTTTCTGGTCAGCAATCAGGAGTTTCTCGGCTTTGTCGAGGCGGGTGGCTATACGAATGACGCGTACTGGCTGCCTGAGGGTTTGTCCTGGCGCAATTTTGCCAAGGCACAACAACCCACTTTCTGGTTACGCACAGATTCTGGCTGGCAATTGCGTTTGATGACCGAAGTGGTCGCAATGCCGTGGGATTGGCCAGCAGAAGTGAATTACCACGAGGCCAAGGCGTTCTGTCAGTGGAAATCCGAATGCGATGGCGTCAGCGTGCGCCTGCCGACCGAGGATGAATGGTATCGACTGTATGACGTGGCGGGCATTAGCGAAGTGCCATCGAATGAGGCGGCACAGGCCAATCTGCACCTCGATCATTTTGCCTCGGCCTGTCCGGTCAACCGCTTTGCGCACGGCGAGCTGTATGACGTGGTCGGCAATGTCTGGCAGTGGACCGAGACACCGATCTATCCGTTTGAAGGTTTTGAAGTCCATCCAATTTACGATGACTTCACCACACCGACGTTTGATGGCCGACACAATCTCATCAAAGGCGGCTCCTGGATCGCCTGTGGCAACGAAACGCTGCGCTCGGCGCGCTATGCGTTTCGCCGCCACTTTTTCCAGCACGCCGGTTTCCGTTATGTTGTCAGCGACAGCGTGGTGACGGTGCCCAACGTGTATTACGAAAGCGACAAGCAGCTGTCCGAATACGCCGAATTCCACTACGGCGATGAGTATTACGGCGTGGCCAATTTCCCTAAAACGCTGGCCGAGATTGCCATCCGGGCAATGGGCGACAAGCCGGCGCGCAAGGCATTGGATCTCGGTTGCGCCACCGGGCGCTCGACGTTTGAGCTGGCGCGGCATTTCGAGCACGCCACCGGGGTCGATTTTTCGGCGCGCTTCATCAACCTCGGGGTGCAGTTGGCGGAGCAGGGCGCGGTGCGCTACACGCTGGTCGATGA
>DZDB01000007.1:0-20458 GCA_022736605.1 Sideroxydans lithotrophicus | reverse complement strand
TTTGTGATCCGCGAAACACGGCGCAAATTCCAGCACACGCTATCCGAAGTCAGCCTGTGGGAACGCATCGCTTGAGCATCAATTTCGACCAAGTCATCGAGCGCAACGGCACCGCCAGCGTTAAATTCGATGGCCGCGCTGGCTATTTTGGCACCGCCGATGTGACGCCGCTGTGGGTGGCCGACATGGATTTTGCCGCGCCGCCAGAAGTCACGGCGGCGCTGGCCGCCCGTGCCGCGCACCCGGTATACGGCTACACGCTCTATCCCGACAGTGCCTATCAAGCCGTCATCGACTGGTTGCAACAGCGCCACGGCTGGGCGGTTGAACGTGACTGGATCGTGATGTGCCCAGGCGTGGTGCCGACGCTGTACGCCGCCGTGCAGGCGTTTGCCCAACAAGGCGAGGGCGTCATCGTGCAGCCGCCAGTGTATTTCCCGTTTTTCAGCGCGGTGGACGATTGCGGGCGACGGCTGATTGAAAACCCGCTCAAACTGGACGGCACACAGTACCGCTTTGACTTCGATCATTTCGAGCAATGCGCGGCCGATGGCGCAAAACTGCTGCTGCTGTGCTCGCCGCATAATCCGGTCGGGCGAGTCTGGCAGCGCGCTGAGCTGGTACAGTTATTGGCTATCGCACGGCGCTACGAAGTGGTCGTGCTGTCCGATGAAATCCACGCCGATCTGGTTTATCCGGGTTCTCAGCATACCCCGCTGGCGTTACTTGCGGGCGATTCGGATCAGGTGTTGACGGCGGTGGCACCGAGCAAGACCTTCAATATTCCCGGTTTGGGTCTGTCCTGTCTGATTGCCCCGGATGCAGATTTACGCCATGCCGTTGAAAGCGTGTTTGCGCGCTTGCATGTCAGCGCCAGCAATCCGTTCAGCCTGGTTGCCTTCGAGGCGGCGTATCACAGCGGCGCGCCCTGGCTGGATGCGCTGATGGCTTACCTCAACACCACTCACGATGCAGTGGTGGCATATTGCGCCGAGCACTTGCCGGGCATTCGCGCCATCCCGGCGCAGGGCACCTATTTAGTGTGGCTCGATTGCCGCGAACTGGGCATGACGGATGCGCAACTGAAAGCGTTTTTTGTGCAGGACGCGCAGGTCGGGATGAATCCCGGCAGCGTGTTCGGCACTGGTGGGAGCGGTTTCATGCGGCTCAATCTGGCGTCGCCGCGCGCGCTGATTCTCGCTGCGCTGGCGCGGATTCAGTCGGCTTTGAACGCGCGTCAAGCCGCGGCCTGTTTGCCCACGCAATGCGGGCAGGATTCTCCCACCAGGTAATCCGCTGAAGCCTGTTCGGCCGGAGTCAGCACGGTGCGGCAGGCGAAGCAGATGTTGGTCGCGGTGGGCTTGAGTGCGCCGTCCAGTGCAACGCGTTTGTCAAACACGAAGCACTCGCCGTCGTAATGCGCTGCGCCGCATTCCTCGAAGTATTTCAGAATTCCGCCCTGCAACTGATAAACCTGGTTGAAGCCTTGCCCGGCCATGAACGGTGCGGCTTTTTCGCAGCGGATGCCGCCGGTACAGAAGGTGACGATGGGGATATCCCGATAATCCTTGAGCCGTTCGGTCGCCGCAGCAAAGTCACCGAAGCTGTGCAGTTGCAGATTGAGCGCATTCTTGAAGCTGCCAACGCGGTATTCAAAGTCGTTGCGGGTATCGACGATGATGAATTCACGGCCTTCGTCGTACCATTTTTTCAGCTCGCTGGCAGGTAATTGCGGCGCCGGGTGGGCGGTGCGCTCAAAATCCGGCTGGTGGAAGGTGATGATTTCCTTTTTCAGCTTCACCAGCATGCGGTTGAATGGCATTTCGTCACACCAGCTGCGTTTGATTTCAATCCCGGCAAAGCGCGCGTCGGCAATCAGCCAGGCGATAAAACTTTCAAGTTCAACGGCCAGCCCCGCAAGGAACAGGTTGATGCCCTCGGGGGTGAGCAAAATGGTGCCTTTGAGGCCATGCGCACGGCTGCGTTCGCGGAACACTTCACGCAGTTCTGGCAGGCTGTCGAGGGCGACGAAACGGTAGGCGGCGACGTTGAGGATAGCAGACATATTCAGCGATTCAATGACTTAACAAGTCCGGTATTATACCCTGTCGCAACCGGGTAAAATCACGCCCATGTCTGATCCGCACTTCATCCATCTCCGCCTGCATTCCGAATATTCCATCAGCGACGGCATTGTCCGCCTCGACGACGCCATTGCGCGCGCGGTCAAGGACAACATGCCAGCCTTGGCGCTGACCGATTTGTCCAACCTGTTTGGCATGGTCAAATTTTATCTGGGCGCACGCAAGAAAGGCATCAAGCCGATATTGGGCTGCGACGTCTGGGTGACTAACGAAGCCGAGCGCGAGCGCCCCAGCCGCGTGCTATTGCTGGTGCAAAATCGTGACGGCTACCGTCGGCTGTCCGAGCTGCTGACACGGGCCTACCGCGATAATATGGCGCGTGGCCGCGCTGAATTACGTACAGCGTGGTTTGATGAAATCGGCACAGAAGGGCTGATTGCTTTGTCCGGCGCGCAATTGGGCGAGATTGGGCTGGCATTGCTGGCGGGCAACCCGGTAGCGGCGCGCGCGGCAGCACAGCGCTGGATGGCACGTTTCCCCGAACGGTTTTATCTTGAACTTCAGCGTACCGGTCACACAGATGCAGAAAACTGTGTGCAGGCAACGTTGCCGCTGGCGGCTGAACTGGATTTGCCCGTGGTGGCAACCCATCCAATTCAATTCCCCGAACGCGCCGATTTCAAGGCGCACGAGGCGCGCGTATGCATCGCCGAGGGCGCCTTGCTCGGTGATCGGCGCCGCCCGCGCAATTTCACCGAAGACCAGTATTTCAAGACCCAGGATGAGATGGCGGCATTGTTTGTCGACATCCCGGAAGCACTGCAAAACAGCGTTGAAATCGCCAAGCGCTGCTCGCTGACGATGGCTTTGGGCAAGAGCATGCTGCCGCAGTTTCCCACGCCGGATGGCCTGTCGCTTGACGACTTTTTGCGCCAGCGTGCGGATGAAGGCCTGACGGCGCGCATGGCGGTGCTGTATCCGGACGCTGCCGAGCGCGACAAGCGTTACCCCGAGTACCAGGCGCGGTTGGCATTCGAGCTCGGCACCATCATCCAGATGGGTTTTCCCGGTTATTTCATGATCGTGGCGGATTTCATTAACTGGGCCAAGCATAACGGCGTGCCGGTGGGGCCTGGGCGCGGCTCGGGTGCGGGTTCGCTGGTCGCTTACGTGCTGGGGATTACCGACCTGGATCCGTTACCGTATGACCTGCTGTTTGAGCGCTTTCTGAACCCGGAACGCGTCTCCATGCCCGACTTTGACGTGGATTTCTGTCAAGACGGGCGCGAGCGCGTCATCAACTACGTCAAGGACAAGTACGGGCGCGAGGCGGTATCGCAAATCGTCACCTTTGGCACGCTCGGTTCGAAGTCGGTGATTCGTGACGTCGGGCGCGTACTCGACCTGCCGTATAACCTGTGCGACCAGCTGTCGAAGATGATCCCGATTGAGGGCGTCAAGCCGGTATCGCTGCAAAAGGCGCTGGAAACCGAGCCGCAATTCAAGGAACGCTACGACAACGAAGAGGACGTGCGCGAGCTGGTGGATCTGGCGCAAAAACTTGAAGACCTGACGCGCAACGTCGGCATGCATGCAGGCGGCGTGCTGATAGCACCGGGCAAGCTGACAGATTTTTGCCCGCTGTATATTGCCGAAGGCTCGGATTCGGCGGTGTCGCAATTCGACATGAAAGACGTGGAAAAAGCCGGTCTGGTGAAGTTCGACTTTCTCGGTCTGCGGACCCTCACCATTCTCGACTGGGCGATGCGCTACGTCGCGCAGCTCTGCCCGGATGGCCGTGCACCGTTCAGTCTGGAAACCCTGACTCTGAACGATCGCGGCAGCTACGAGCTGCTCAAGGCGTGCAATACTACGGCGGTGTTCCAGCTCGAATCGCGCGGCATGAAGGATCTGATCCGCCGCCTGCAGCCGGATTGTTTCGAGGACGTGGTGGCGCTGGTGGCGCTGTTCCGCCCCGGTCCGCTGGAGTCGGGCATGGTCGACGACTTTATCAACCGCAAGCACGGCAAGGCCAAGGTTGATTATATGCATCCGACGCTGGAAGCGACGCTGAAGCCGACTTACGGCGTCATCGTCTACCAGGAACAGGTGATGCAGATTGCGCAGATCATGGGCGGCTATTCGCTCGGCTCGGCGGATTTGTTACGCCGCGCCATGGGCAAGAAAAACGCCGAGGAAATGGCGCAGCACCGCGATATTTTCGTCAATGGTGCGGTCGCGCAAAACGTTGATGCCAAGCAGGCGACGTATATTTTTGACCTGATGGAAAAATTTGCCGGTTACGGCTTCAACAAGTCGCACTCGGCCGCCTACGCGCTGGTGGCTTATCACACAGCGTACCTCAAGGCGCACCATGCGGCGGCGTTCATGTCGGCTACCTTGTCAGCGGATATGGATGACACCGACAAGGTCAAGAATTTTTACGAAGATACCGTCGCCAACAAGCTGGAAGTCCTGCCGCCCGACATCAATCAGTCCGGCTACCGTTTTGCGCCGGTCAATGCGCGGCAGATTCGCTATGGTCTGGGGGCGGTCAAGGGTACCGGTGAAGCGGCGATTAACGCGATTGTCGCAGCAAGAGAAAAAGATGGCGCGTTCAAGGATTTGTTCGATTTATGCAAACGCGTCGACAAGCGCAGTGTGAATCGCCGCGCGCTTGAATCGCTGATCCGCGCGGGCGCTTTTGACAGCCTGAACGACCACCGTGCGGCACTGCTGGCGTCGGTCGGCATGGCGCTGGAACTGGCGGACCAGGCTGCCGCAGATATCAACCAGGTCAGCCTGTTCGGCGATCTCGACAGCCACCCGGATACCCAGCCTGCGCTGGCTGATGCGCCGCGCTGGGACGATAAGGAAAAACTGCTGCAAGAAAAAGTAGCACTTGGCTTCTACTACAGCGGCCATCCCTTCGACGCGTACCGGAACGAGCTGGCTGGGCTGGCCAAACTGCGCCTGAAAGATATCGCACCAGGCCCGCAGCCGGTGCTGCTGGTCGGTATTATCTCGGCGTTGCGCACGCAGATGACGCGGCGCGGCAAGATGGCGTTCGTGCAGTTGGATGATGGCTCTGCCGCGATTGAAGTGCCGATTTTCAACGAGGTATTTGAGCGCCACCGCGAATGGTTAAAGGAAGACCGGCTGTTGCTGGTAGAGGGTAAGGTCAGCAAGGATGATTATTCCGGTGGCCTGCGCGTGCAGGTAGACAAATTGTTTGACCTGACCGCCGCACGTACGCGCTTTGCCAGGGCGCTTAAACTGGCGATGAACGGACAGTCCAGCGCGGCTAAATTGCTTGATCTGCTGAAGGCTTATCGGTGCGAGGAGGGCGGATGCCCAGTACACATTCAGTACCATAATGGTGGCGCTGCGTGCGAAATTACGCTGGGTGAAGATTGGCGCGTCAATTTGCACGATAGTTTGCTGGATGGGTTGGGTGCCTGGCTTGCAGCAAAGAATGTTCGTGTAGAGTATTGATTTATAAAATTATTAGTAATTACGCAAGGTGGCCATGGCCACCTTTTTTCATGGAAGTTTAAAAAATAGTTGACAGGCATTTAATAATATTAGAAGATGCTTATAACGCTGATCTTCAGCTCTTTCCCAAGAGCTCAGTGTTGTCTCCTCCATCCTCCTTCATAAGAGGATTTAAGCCCGGCAGCGATTACGCGCCGGGCATTTTTTTGCCTGTCACCCGGTTTCGCCGGGATGAGCATGCTGGACAGCCAGATTATAAATACTGAGTAAATCTTCTTCGCTGACGTCTATGTAGGACTGCACTTCTGACAGTGCGTAAACCAGATCGCTGTGTCGAATCAGGTATTTTTCCGGCAGGTGCAGGTGGGATTCCACCTCAGCAATGTGTTTGGCCTGTCTTGATCGTAGCAGCGTATTAAACAACAACGCGACCGCTACCAGGATGACTGCGTTGAACAGCACCGGGAACAGCACGTAATCCAGCCCCAATGACTGTATCTTGTGTCCGCCCATCACCGCAAAAAAGGCAGTGGCACCGCCGGGTGGGTGGATGCAACGGAAATAATGCATGGCAATAATGGCCAGGCCGATCGCCACTGCGGTAGCAATCAGCGTATCGGGTATGAGTGCTGCGCAAACCACGCCGACCAGCGCCGAGATCGTATGGCCACCAACTACCGCCCAGGGCGTTGAAAATGCGCTGTGTGGCACAGCAAACAGCAGGACTGCGCTGGCACCCATGGAAGCGACAATCAACACCGCATGCTGAGCGGGAACCCACTGACTGATGTATAGCGTCAGTGCGATGCCGATGGTACCGCCCAGGCCGGAAATCCATTTTTCGCGATGACTGGTGAGGTTGAGAAAATGCGTTGTAATGTGGTAGGGAAGCAGAATCAGGCGTTTCATAAGGTCTGGCAGGGCTTCCAATGGTGATTTAATCAGAGGAGCGGATTCTAAAGGCCTTCTATTTATTATAAAAACGAAATATTATGTTGTTTTATATCGATATATCCGATAAATGGACAGTGATCAGGCGCAAACATTTTTGCAAGTCGTCGCGGTTGGGAATTTTCTTGGGGCGGCTGAAAAACTTCATGTCACTCAATCTACGGTCAGTGCGCGTATCCAGAATCTGGAGCGTCAGCTTGGTGCAAAACTGTTTAACCGAGGCAAACAAGGTGCAACATTAACCGCTGCGGGTCAGCGTTTTGTGAATCATGCGCAGACCCTGGTGCGCACCGTAGACCGGGCAAAACAGGATGTGGGTTTGCCGGACAGCTACGCCGGCGGCCTGACGGTAAGCGGGCGGATTGCCTTGTGGGATGGGTTTTTACCACGCTGGGTGGCCTGGATGCGTGAAGCCGCGCCAACCATTTCACTGCGTCTTGAAATCGGATTTGAAACCGGCATCATGCAGGGGCTGGTGCAAAATACGCTGGATATTGGGCTGATGTATACGCCGCAAGTACGCCCAGGGCTGGGGCTGGAACGGCTGTTTGATGAAACGCTGGTTTTGGTGACAACCGACAGCGCGCGTCCCTGGCCTGATCCGGGCTATGTGCATGTCGATTGGGGCACAGAATTTTCCCAGCAGTTTTCGCAACACTTTCCGCAGCATCCTGCGCCCGCCTTGAGTGCAGATATCGGCTGGCTTGGGCTTCAGCAATTGTTGATGTCGGGCGGCGCGGGTTATTTTCCGTTACGCATGGTGCGTAGCCTGCTGGCCGCGCAGCGTTTGTATCGGGTGCTGGATGCGCCGGACTTTAGTCTGACGGCCTACATGGTTTACCCGCTGGCACGCAGTGATGGATTTTTTGAGCAGGCTCTGGGTGGATTGCGCAGCCTGGCGCGTGACGAGCGACGCGGCCTGTTCCAAGCGAAACAGCCTGCCTGATTGAGGCTTTATTTCACCCGCATGCCTGGCTGCGCGCCATCATCCGGCGACAGAATAAACAGCCCTGGCGTTTCGCCCGATGCGGCCAGTACCATCCCTTCCGATAGGCCAAACTTCATTTTGCGCGGTGCCAGGTTGGCGACCATCACTGTCATGCGGCCAATCAGCAGCGCGGGATCATAGGCGGATTTGATCCCGGCAAACACGTTACGGTGTGCACCCTCGCCGATATCAAGCGTCAGGCGGATCAGTTTGTCTGCGCCTTCAACGTGCTCGGCATTGATGATTTTCGCCACACGCAGGTCGATTTTGGCGAAGTCATCGACGGTAATGGTCTCGGCAATCGGTGCGATGGCGTGGCTTTGTGCTTCGGCGTGGCGCGCTGGCGCATGCGCGTCGGGCGTGGCTTCCAGGCTTTGCTGGTTGGCGGCGACCAGCGCATCCACCTGCTTTTGTTCGACGCGCGTCATCAGGTGCTGGTAGGCGTTGATGCCATGGTCTAATAACAGCGTTCTGGCATCTGCCCAAGTCAGTGGCGTGATATTGAGGAAGGTTTCAACTTCGGCAGCGAGCTTGGGCAGTACTGGCTTGAGATAGAGCGTGAGCAGGCGGAACAGGTTAACGCTGACCGAGCAGATTTCGTGCATCTGCGTTGCGGCGCCATCCTGTTTTGCGAGTTCCCAGGGTTTGTTGTCGTTGACATACTGGTTGGCCAAATCGGTGAGACGCATGATTTCACGCAGCGCTTTATTATATTCCCGTGTTTCGTAACATTCGCTGATAAAAGTGGCGGCGTGCTGGACTTCGATGAGCAATTCGGAGGTGGGCAGGTCGGCGGCGAGTTTGCCACCAAAACGCTTGCTGATGAATCCGGCGGTGCGGCTGGCGATGTTGACGTATTTGCCGACCAGATCGCTGTTCACACGGGCGATGAAGTCGACGAGATTGAGGTCAAGGTCTTCCATGCTGCCGTTGATTTTGGCGGCGTAGTAATAACGCAGCCATTCCGGATTCATGCCGCTGGTGAGGTAGCTCTCGGCTGTAATAAATGTGCCGCGAGATTTCGACATTTTGGCGCCGTTGACGGTGAGGAAGCCGTGCGCAAAGACGCCGCTGGGCGCGCGATAGCCTGCGCTTTTGAGCATGGCTGGCCAGAACAGCGCATGAAAATAAAGAATGTCCTTGCCGATGAAATGGTACAGCTCTGTATCACTGCCGTCCTGCCACCAGGCGTCAAAATCCAGCCCCTTCTCTATGGACAGCTTTTTGAAACTGGCCATGTAACCAATCGGCGCGTCGAGCCAGACGTAAAAATACTTGCCCGGCGCATCCGGGATTTCAAAGCCGAAATACGGCGCATCGCGAGAGATATCCCAATTTTGCAGCCCGGCGTTAAACCATTCATCGAGTTTGTTGGCGGCTTCGTTTTGCAGCGCACCAGCGCGCGTCCAGTCGCGTAAAAACGCTTCGCAGTCACCCAGTTTAAAAAAGTAATGCTCGGATTCACGCCGTACTGGCGTGCTGCCGGATACTGCCGAGACTGGATTGACCAGATCGGTCGGGGAATAGGTCGCGCCGCACACTTCGCAGCCGTCGCCGTATTGATCCTGTGCGCCGCATTTGGGACATTGACCCTTGATGAAGCGATCTGGCAGGAACATTTCCTTCACCGGGTCATAGTACTGCTCGATGGTCTTGCGCTCGATCAGCCCGGTGTCACGCAGTTTTAAGTACACGTTGCTGGCGAGTTCCCGGTTCTCGGCAGAATTGGTCGAGTGATAACGGTCAAATTCGACATGGAAACCGGTGAAATCGCGCAGGTGTTCGCCATGGACGCGTGCGATCAGGGTTTCTGGCGTGATGCCTTCTTTCTCGGCGCGCAGCATGATGGGCGTGCCGTGGGTATCGTCGGCGCACACGTAGTAGCATTCGTGTCCCTGCATTTTCTGGAAGCGTACCCAGATGTCGGTCTGGATGTATTCGACCAGATGGCCCAGATGGATGGCGCCGTTGGCGTAGGGAAGGGCAGAGGTTACAAGGATTTTGCGGGTCATGGGATTAGGGTGTGTTGGACTTATTTGAGGCCGGTAAACAAATAGGCTGAAAGGGCGATGCCCAGACCGGCAAGTATCAGCGTGGTGAAGGCTGCCATGTTCGCCCAGTAACCGTCGGGAATTTCGATGGGTTTGAGTGTGCGCAAGACACGCCGATATTGGATGACCGCGAGGATCGCCATCGCGCTGCCGAGCAGGATGAAACCCATCCCCACCCAGAATGACACGCCGCGTTCCAGCGTTTGTGGCACCTGCGGTGCCAGCATGTGCAGAAACAGACCAAAACGTTCCACCACGAAGCCGAACGCCATCAGCGTCAGGCTGGTGCGGTTCCACGCCAGCAGGGTGCGTTCGGCGGCGAAGAACACGCGGGGATCGTTCAGGTCTGACATCGCGTTCAATTATCCAGTAGCTGCGCCAGCACGAATGGCAGGATGCCACCGTTCTGGTAGTAATCGACCTCAATCGGTGTGTCGATACGCAGTTTGACCGTTGCGCTGTCAGTGGTGCCGTTGGTGCGATGAATCACCAGGGTGACGTCCTGCTGCGGCGTGATGCCTTGCTCCAGTCCGATCAGGTCAAAGCTTTCGCTGCCGTCGAGCTTGAGCGTGTCCGCACCCATGCCGTCCTTGAACTGACATGGCAACACGCCCATACCGACCAGGTTGGCGCGGTGGATACGTTCGAAGCTTTTGGCAATGACTGCCTTGACGCCAAGCAGGCGCGTACCTTTGGCAGCCCAGTCGCGGGACGAACCGGTGCCGTATTCTTCGCCGGCAAAAATCATCAGCGGCGTGGATTCGGCCTGATACTGCATGGCGGCGTCGTAAATCGCCATTTCCGTACCGTCTGGCTGGTGTTTCGTCACGCCACCTTCGCTGCCCGGCAGCATCAGGTTTTTGATGCGCACATTGGCAAAGGTGCCGCGCATCATCACTTCGTGGTTGCCGCGCCGAGCACCGTAACTGTTGAAATCGGCCTTGTCCACGCCGTGCTCGGTGAGGAATTTTCCCGCCGGTGAACTCGGCTTGATGGAGCCTGCCGGACTGATGTGGTCGGTGGTAACCGAGTCACCAAATACCGCGAGTGCGCGCGCGCCGTGGATGATGCCGCTGTCGCCCGCCGCGCCATCAAAAAACGGTGGCTGCTGAATGTAGGTGGAATCGCCATCCCATTCATATACCGCACCCACCGGCGCAGGCACCGCTGCCCACAGCGGGTTGTCGGCGGAAAAATCGGCGTAGAGCTGACGATAGGTATCCGGGTTGGTGGCGCTGCCCATGACTGCAGCCACTTCGTCCAGCGACGGCCAGATGTCTTTCAGGTAGACCGGGTTGCCATCCTTGCCGGTACCGAGTGGCTCGGTGGCCAGATCCTTGTTCATGGTGCCAGCCAAGGCATACGCCACCACCAGCGGTGGGCTCATGAGGAAATTGGCTTTGACGTTCTGGTGCACGCGCGCTTCAAAATTGCGGTTGCCGGACAGCACCGACGCGGCAATCAGGTCGTTGCCGGTAATGGCCGATTCGATGGCCGCAGGCAGTGGTCCGGAATTGCCGATACAGGTTGTGCAACCGTAGCCCACCAGTTTGAAGCCGACGTCGCCGAGTGCGTCGAGCAGGTTCGCATCCTTGAGATATTCGGTTACCACGCGCGAGCCGGGACCGAGCGAAGTCTTGACATGTGCCGGTACGGTGAGACCTTTGGCGACGGCTTTTTTCGCGAGCAGACCCGCCGCCAGCATCACGCTGGGGTTGGAGGTGTTGGTACACGAGGTAATGGCGGCGATCACCACGTCACCGTGACCCAAGGTGTCGGAGGGGGTGTGCTTGAGGCTTGCGGTTTCCTTACCATAGCCGCCTTCACTGACGGGTTTGACGAACAGGTCGGCAAACGTCTGTTTGACGTGATCCAGCTCGATGCGATCCTGCGGGCGGCGCGGGCCGGCCACACTCGGTACCACACTGCCCAGATCCATTTCGATTACCTGCGAATAATCGCAGTCCCCCGCCTTGGGAATGCCAAACAGCCCCTGCGCCTTGAAGTAATTGCGTATGGTATCGACTTGTTCCACGCTGCGGCCGGTGGCGCTGTAATAGGCGCAGGTGGCTTCATCGACCGGGAAAAAGCCCATGGTCGCGCCGTATTCGGGTGCCATGTTGGCAATGGTGGCACGGTCTGGCAGCGACAATGCAGTGGCACCTTCGCCGAAAAACTCGACGAACTTCCCGAGAACCTTGGATTTGCGCAGCATTTCGGTCACGGTGAGCACTACGTCGGTGGCGGTCACGCCTTCACGAATGCTGCCTTTGAGGTGCACGCCGACGACATCCGGGGTGAGGAAATAGACCGGCTGGCCAAGCATGCCCGCTTCAGCCTCGATACCGCCGACACCCCAGGCGACAATGCCCAGACCGTTAATCATGGTGGTGTGCGAATCGGTGCCGACCAGCGTATCCGGATAATGCACGCCGTTTTTTTCCATCACGCCGCGCGCCAGGTATTCCAGATTGACCTGGTGCACGATACCAATACCGGGTGGCACTACTTTGAATGTATCGAACGCCTGCATGCCCCATTTCAGGAACTGGTAACGCTCACGGTTGCGGACGAATTCAAGCTGCATGTTCTGCTGCAAGGCATCGGGCTGGTTGAATACATCGACCTGTACCGAGTGGTCGACCACCATATCGACTGGTACCAGCGGCTCGATGATCTTGGGATTTTTACCGGCCTTGGCCGCGGCGCTACGCATTGCGGCCAGGTCAGCCAGCAACGGCACGCCAGTGAAATCCTGCAACAGGATGCGTGCGACGACGAAAGGGATTTCCGCCGTGCGGGTGCTGTTGGGTTGCCAGTTGGCTAACTCGTGAATGTGCTGCTCGGTGATTTTCTGGCCATCGCAATTTCGCAACACGGCTTCCAGCACGATACGGATTGACACCGGCAGGCGCGAAATCTTGCCGATGCCAGCGGCTTCCAGTGCAGGCAAGGAATAAAGCCGACCTTGCTGACCGTTGCCGAGTGTGAAAGTGGTGAGGGTGTTGAACAGAGAATGCGATGTGTTCATGGTGGGTCGGCGCCTGTAAACAGAATGACTTTATTTTACCGCACTTTGTGGCGCCTCAAAGCTGCTTCACTGGGTGGATTCGTTTGGCGCAACCGCGTTTTGCCTTGGTGCTGAACATCCGGATTTACCGTTCAAATATTTTGTGGTACGACTGTAACCGCGCACCCGCGCTTGCCCACGTCCGGAAATTACCCATCAGGAGAGCACCATGAACGCAGTAGTCGATTTACAGCAATTCAGCACTATCAACGTTGATCAGGTTCGTACCCGCTTTGATGAAGAATTCGGCGTGTTGTGGTCGTTCATGCGCCCCGAGCCACGGCCTTGTTTCAACAAGGGAACCTTGCAGGAATTACTTGCCCAGCATAAGCAGCTTGAAACAATGAAGGGACGGTTTGCCGGCAATGGCCGATTTGAACAGGCCAATTACCTGGTGCTGGCTTCGGATATCGAAGGGGTTTTCAATCTGGGCGGTGATCTGGCTGCGTTTGGCGAGGCCATACGGGCGCAGGCGCGTGATGAATTGCTGTCTTACGCGCGGCTGTGTATCGATAATGTGTGGACTTTTTATAATTTGCAGGCGCCTGTCACGACGATTGCCTTGATACAGGGTCAGGCGATGGGAGGCGGCTTGGAGGCAGCGCTTTCAGCGCATGTTTTAGTGGCCGAAAAAAGCGCATTGATGGGACTCCCGGAAGTGTTGTTCAATCTGTTTCCCGGTATGGGGGCATTGAGTTTTCTGTCACGCAAGATCGGCATGCGCGCAGCCGAGGCGATGGTGAGATCAGGGAGGGTGTACTCGGGAACGGAACTTCATGAGATGGGAGTGGTGGATATTTTGGCGGAAGATGGGCAGGGTGAAAAAGCCTTGTCCGACTGGATCCGAAAAAACCACCGTTCGCTGAATTCGTTTCAAGCGATCCAGCGTGCCAAACAGCGCGTCAATCCACTCACCGTAGAAGAGCTGTATGACATCACAGAAATATGGGTGGATGCCGCGTTGCGTCTGCGCGAACGTGATCTGAAAATCATGGAGCGACTGGTGCGGGCGCAAAATCGCAAGGTGGAGTCTGAGCCGCAGACGGACACAAGGGTGTGTGTGGAGCGCAGAACCAATAACCGCATGCGTTAACGCTGGCTTGATTGTCCAGTCTGACGTTGAATGAGATAGGCTTCAATAGCGGCTTCGGTAACCGTAAAGTCAGCGCGCAATAAACCGGCCATGGTCGAGCCGCGGAAACGCAATTCGCCCGGGTCGGCACGGTCTATTGTTTCGGCGCGCTTGAACAGGTTGCGAGCCCCGACACTCAGGCTGTTGCCCTTGAGCGCATGGCAGTGACTCCGCAGGATGCCATATTGCTTGAGCCGAACTGCTTCTTCAATCTGATCAAGCAGGGTGTTTGCGTCGCGCAGATAATTACGCAATAGGCGTGGTACAAATTGGCTGTCACCTGCCGCCAGGTTTTCCAGTCCGATCAATGTGTTGATGTCAAGTATTTCATTTGCATCATCGGTAGTCTCAGCGGTCGTCCTGCTGTCCTGCTGGGTTGTCAGTAGCCAGGTTTGGGCACTTTCGGCCGACGCGCCGAGCAGCCTGGCGATGGTGTCAAACAGGGTTTGCGTATCAACCGGTTTGTTGAGGAAGGCATCATAGCCGGCTTCACTGGCGGCGAACCGGGCCTCGGTTGTGGCGTCAGCAGTAAACAAAACAAAACGGGTGTTTGAGTCATCGGGTCGGCTAAACCGGTACAGTTTCAGCGCGTCAGTTCCACTCATGCCCGCCATGTTCAGGTCGGCAATCACCAGATCAAATTTGTGCTGTTCCAACTGATCCAGTAATGCATCAGCGTGACTGGTCACGGTCACACGGTGGCCAGCCAATTGCAGGATGCGTTGAAGGATTTTCTGATTGGTGGCATCGTCTTCACAAATCAATATGTCATACAGTGTTGAGGGGGTTTCAATTGGCTGGGCTGCCGGTAGGGTTACGGCTGTGTTGTCAACGGATTCGTAACGCGGACGCTTCAGCGTCAAATCAAACCAGAATCGGCTGCCCAAGCCTTCAGCGCTTTCAAAAAGCAGTTGGCCCCCCATGGCCTCTACCAGATGCTTGGTAATAGTCAGGCCCAGTCCGCTTCCACCAAAACGACGAGTGGTCGTGATATCGGCCTGCGTAAAGCTTTCGAATATCTTGCCTTGCGCACTGGTGGCAATGCCGATGCCAGTATCGGCAACTTCAAACCGCAGGGCACAGCTTTCGGGATCTTCGCTGAGCAGCGTTATGCTGAGTGTGATACTGCCGCGCTCGGTGAATTTGACAGCATTACCAAGCAGATTGGCGAGTACTTGCTGTAGCAAATTTACATCGCCCAGTAATTCTTTTACATCGGTTCGGGCAATCGATTCAAGCCGAATTTTTTTGGAGTCGGCCTGCGCCTGAAAAATTTTGCAGCTGCTATCGAGCAGATCGTGAAGTTTGAACAGCGTGGTATTAACGACAAGTTTGCCTTCTTCGATCTTGGCAAAATCCAGAACGTTGTTGAGCAAAGACAGTAACAGCCTGGACGAGCTGTCCAGGGTGTCGACCAGGTCATACTGGTCGCGATTGAGTGGCGTGGTTTTGAGCAGGGTACCAATGCCGATGATGCCATTGAGCGGCGTACGAATTTCATGACTCATGTTAGCGACGAAACGGGTTTTGGCGGCGCTCGCGTCTTCGGCTTTTTGTCGTGCTTCCGTCATTCGGGTAATCAATGCCGATACATAAATCGGCAGTGCGATCAGCATGAGCATGACGCTGTAGCTGATCGCCTGATGCTCATCCCAATGGGAGTTGAGCTGTGTGGTAATCGCAAAGCCGACAATGCTTAAAATCTGGGAGTGGAATAAATACAATTTGCCATAACGAAAGCCATTGCCAAACGTAACCCACAAATACACCCCAACCAGCATGACACCGACCTCGCCGGTAAGCGCCATGAACAGGGTCGTGCCGGTAATGTCCACCCAGGCACCCGCAAGCCGACGCACGATGGAAGACGTTCCAGTCCAGAGTATTGAGAGCGTCAGACCAGTGGCGAGCAGCAGAAAAACCGTCAATATGTTGATGGCAGCATTGTCGTCTTCTGTTAACCGATCCAGGCTGATATAGCGATACAGCAAATAGGCCGCAATGGTCAGCCCAATCCCAAGCCGGATAACGGACTGCTCCAGTTCGACCTTGTCGCATCTGGCGATATGACCGTCGTACCAGTTCTTAAGTGTGTGTGACATAAGCATTAACCTTGCCTGTTCCCGTATTCTTTTCCAGTGTAATTCAGCTTGCTTTGGGTCAGCAGGTTGCGAGCCAACAACCCCAATCGGCTCGTATGAGCAGGCTTGCACAGACATGCTGTTACGCCTGCAGATAACAATTGCTGATGAATTTTTTCGTCATCAAGCGCTGTTATCACCAATATCGGTTGTCTGGATACCAAACTTGAACCACGCAGCGCATTGACGAAGTGCATACCATCCATTTTTTGCATCCGGTAATCGGTGATAATCAGATCAACGTGCTTGTGATTTAACCAGTTCAAAGCCGCCGCTGCATCCGTCATGCAAACGATACGGGCATGCGGCACTGCGGATTTTATGACCGCTTCGTGTATGGCGAGTACGGTGGGTTGATCGTCAACTATAAGGATGGTTTGGCGATAGGATTGCGCGCTGCGAATATCGCGGATGGGCATGGCATATATGAGTGGCGATTTTTTGGAAGGGGTCGGGTACTGGTGTGTTGACTCTGTTGGGATTGCAAAGATTAATCGCTGATCTGCGCATGAATTTTTGTCAGTGCAGGTTCAAGTTTCAGCATGATGGTGACCAGAGCAGGATCAAAATGTCGGCCGCCTTCCTTGGCTATATGCTGCATGGCTGCTTCAATAGTCCACGCTGCCTTATAGGGACGCACCGAGGTGAGCGCATCAAACACATCAGCGATAGCCACGATGCGGGCAGACAGGGGAATGTCTTCACCCATCAAGCCGGATGGATATCCGCTGCCATCGTAGCGTTCATGGTGCGCAAGGGCGATTTCGCCGCCCAGTCGCAAGTATTTTGAAGGGCTGTCCTGCAAGATGTCATGGCCAATTTGTGGGTGCTGACGCATCACTTCAATCTCGGTTTCGGTCAGACTGCCCTTTTTGCGCAGGATGCTGTCCGGTATGCCGATTTTGCCTAAATCGTGCAACGGCGCGGCCAGCTCGATGAGTTCTGCTTCTTCTGCCGACAAGCCAACCGCCTCGGCCAGCAAGCGGCAATAGCGTGACATGCGCAAGAGGTGTTTGGCAGTATCGGTATCACGGTATTCACCCGCTCGCGCCAGGCGCATCAGCGTTTCTTTTTCGCGACTGCGGATTTCGGCAGTCGCTTCACTCACCATCACTTCCAGCAAACGGCTTTTGTCCTCAAGAATGAGCTGCTGCTGACGCAGGGTGAGCAGATTGCGGCAGCGTGCCATGCACTCGTGTACATCGACGGGTTTGGTCAGGAAGTCAGTCACACCTGCGTCCAGAGCCGCATAACGCGTCTGGCTATCCTGTTTGATGGTAATCATGATGACCGGAACATGTTCATATCCGGGTAATTGGCGCAGGTGCTGGATAAATTCAATCCCGTTCATGCTGGGCATCACGTAGTCTACCAAGACGAGGTCAGCGATGTGTGTGGCAGCCCAATCCAATGCCAATGCGGGTGCCGTAGCCTCCTGAATCGACAGGGCAGTGCCGAGTCCGCGTACGATTTGCGCCAATATGGCGCGACTGGTCTCTTGATCGTCAAGAATCAGTACCGTTCGCGTGGTAGAGGCATCCGTATTTATTGGCGTCATAATCGTAATCTGGCCGTGGTTGGTGACGGGATGGTGTGTTCCAAGGTGTCGTAGCGTTGTGTTTGTTGAAAAGAAACTCAAGTCTGGATTATCACACTCTATCTCTACATGCCCCGGTTCGTAAATATACCGCGTCGTGCGCAGCAGGTATAATTGTTAGCGTTATGCTCTTCAAAAATAGACTGAGTCGATATGTCCACTTTCAAACAGCAAGCCCTTGATTATCACGAATTTCCCAAACCCGGCAAACTCTCGGTCGAGTCTTCCAAACCCTGTGCTACCCAGATGGACTTGACTTTGGCATACAGCCCTGGTGTCGCTGAGCCGGTACGGGCGATCGGGGATGATGCGGCAGCAGCCTATCGCTATACCAACAAGGGTAATCTGGTTGCGGTGATTACCGATGGCACGGCGATTCTGGGTTTGGGCAACCTCGGCCCACTGGCGGCCAAGCCGGTCATGGAAGGCAAGGCGGTGCTGTTCAAGCGTTTTGCCAATATCGATGTGTTTGATATTGAAATCAACGCGCCGACGGTCGAAGCATTCATTGAAACCGTGGTCAATATTGCGCCCACATTTGGTGGTATCAATCTCGAAGACATCGCTGCACCGCATTGTTTTGCAATAGAAAAAGCCTTGACCGAGCGGCTGGATATTCCGGTATTCCACGACGACCAGCACGGTACCGCTGTGATTATCTGCGCAGGTCTGATCAATGCCCTGCATGTGCAGGGTAAAAAGCTTTCAGAGGCGCGTATCGTTTGCCTGGGCGCAGGTGCGGCGGGTAATGCATCATTGCGTTTGCTGCTCGCAATGGGTGCTGACAAATCAAAATTGCTGGTGGTGGACAAGGTTGGCGTGTTGCATACCGGCATGACGGATTTGCCGCCCCATCATGCATTTTTTGCTGCCGATACCGATGCCAGAACGCTGGCCGATGCGATGCGTGGCGCCGATGCCTTCATTGGTGTCTCAGCGGCTAATCTGGTGACGGCAGAGATGGTCAAGTCGATGGCCGACAAACCTGTAGTGTTTGCGCTGGCCAATCCGGATCCGGAGATTTCTCCAGCCGCAGCGCACGCGGCACGCGATGATCTGATTATGGCGACCGGGCGGTCGGATTATCCGAACCAGGTCAATAACGTACTTGGTTTTCCGTTTATTTTTCGTGGCACGCTGGATGCGCGCGCCAGGCGCATCACGCAAAAAATGCTGATTGCAGCGGTGCACGCGCTGGCTGAACTGGCGCGTGAGCCGGTGCCCGCTGATGTGCTGGCGATTTATAACCTGACCGAGCTGGCGTTCGGGCGTGAGTACATTCTGCCCAAACCCTTCGATGCACGCCTGATCGAGCGCATTCCATCCGCGATTGTGAAAGCCGCTCAGGAATAAGCCGGTGCGGCCTGCTTCCCGTCCGGTTTATCTCAATCTGTTCAGAATTCACCTGCCCCTGCCGGGCTGGGTGTCGATCCTGCAGCGCCTGAGTGGCGCGGTGCTGTTTTTAGTTACGCCGCTGCTGCTGTATTTTCTGCAAACCTCATTTGAGGTGGAGGGCTATGCGCGGTTGCATGGCAGGCTGCACACGCCGCTGGCTAACATCATTCTGACTGTATTGTTATGGGTTTATTTGCAGCACCTGCTGGGTGGGTTGCGTTTTCTGCTGCTGGATAGTCATATCGGCACGGATTTAAAAATTGCGCGCAGGCTGTCCGCCGCGACACTGATTGCAAGCGCCAGTCTGGCGTTGCTGATCGCCGGTATCTGGTTATGGTAGGCGGTGCCTTGTCCAGCTGGCTGGCGCAACGTATCAGCGCCGTATTGCTGGCGCTGTATTCAGTATTTTTTCCTGTCTGGCTGGTACTGCACTGGCCGCGTAGCGGCTTGGATTGGCGTGCCTTGTTCATGCCGCTACCGATGCGTATCGTCACCCTGTTGTTTGTATTGGCACTGGCGGTACATGCCTGGGTTGGCATGCGCGATATTTTCATGGATTACGTCAAACCGCCCGGCGTGCGCCTGGCGCTGCACGTGGCTGCGCTGGTGTGGCTGGCAGCGTGCGTGGTGTGGGCGGCCGCGATTTTATGGGGTGCGACATGAAACCCGTCAAACGCAAGTTCGATGCCGTCATTATCGGTGGCGGCGGGGCAGGGTTGCGCGCGGCACTGCAACTGTCAGGCTCGGGGCTGAACGTGGCGGTCGTGTCCAAGGTATTCCCGACACGTTCGCATACCGTGTCGGCGCAGGGTGGTATTACCGCCGCGCTCGGCAACGTGACGCCGGACAACTGGCACTGGCACATGTACGACACGGTGAAAGGCTCGGATTATCTGGGCGATCAGGATGCGATTGAATTCATGTGCCGCCATGCTGCCGAGGCAGTGATCGAACTGGAACACATGGGGCTGCCGTTCTCGCGGCTCGACACCGGTCATATCTACCAGCGCCCGTTTGGTGGCCAGTCGATGAATTATGGCGGCGAACAGGCAACGCGTACCTGCGCGGCTGCGGATCGCACCGGCCATGCGTTGCTGCACACGCTATACCAGCAGAATCTGCGCGCCCGCACCCACTTTTTCGACGAATATTTTGCGCTCGATTTGCTGCGTGACGCAGAGGGTTATGTACTTGGTGTGAGCGCGCTGGGCATCGAATCGGGCGAGGCGCTGGTGATTGAAGCGCGCGCCACGCTGCTGGCGACCGGTGGCGCGGGACGGATTTTCCGCTACTCGACCAATGCGCACATCAATACCGGCGACGGCCTGGGCATGGCACTGCGTGCCGGATTGGCGCTGCAGGACATGGAATTCTGGCAGTTTCATCCGACCGGGCTGCCCGGTTCGGGCAGCCTCATCAGTGAAGGTGTGCGCGGCGAGGGCGGCTATCTGGTCAATAACCAGGGCGAGCGTTTCATGCAACGCTATGCGCCGCACGCCAAAGACCTCGCCAGCCGTGATGTGGTGGCGCGCGCCGTGGCACAGGAAATTCACG
>DZDB01000091.1 GCA_022736605.1 Sideroxydans lithotrophicus | reverse complement strand
GTCAATGCCCACGTCATGTGGAAAAAACGCCTGTGCGCCTATGTTGATGGCAGCAGCGAGGAAAACCTCGATCCCACCGTCGTCGGCACCGACAATCAATGCGCGCTAGGCAAATGGATTTATGGCGAAGGCCAGCAATTCAAAGACTTGCCAGACTTTGAAACCGTTCGTCTGCAACATGCCGAGTTTCACCAGCAAGCCGGTGAAATTGTGCGTCTGGTCCACAGTGCGGACAAAACCGCTGCGGCTGAGATTCTGCACGGCCATTATTCCAAAACTTCCGAGATACTAAAGCACCAAATTCTGCGGCTTTACGGCAAGGTCGTTTAGAATAGGGGCATGCTCAGCCCCACATCCCATTCCCCCGCATGAACGAGCCCAAACCCTTGCCAGGTTTGGTCATTGCCACCTATGGCCGACATTATCAGGTAACACACAACGACAGCATCTACCGCTGCGTCACACGCGGTAAACAAAGTGGCGTTGCCTGTGGCGATCGCGTGGTATTTGAGGTAACGGCATCCGGGCAAGGCGTCATCGAATCCATTTTGCCGCGCGACAACCTCTTGCATCGCTCGGTCGAACACCGCAGCAAACTCATCGCTGCCAACGTCAGCCTGATTGTGATCGTCGTCGCACCCGAACCGAGTTTTTATGACCTGCTGATTAACCGCTGCCTGGTGGCGGCAGAAGCCGCGCATATTCGACCTATCATTTGCCTCAACAAATTTGATCTGGGCGAACCAGCGCAAGCGGCACTGGTACGTCTGCAACCCTATATCACGCTTGGCTACCCAGTCATTGCCGTTTCCGCCCATCATGATATCGCGCCATTACGCCCCTATATGGCAGGTCAAACCAGTGTATTTGTCGGGCAATCCGGCATGGGCAAATCGAGCCTGATCAATGCCCTTGCGCCCGATGCCCGCACCACCGTGGGCGACATATCCCAGGCGCTCGATTCCGGTCGTCACACCACCACCAGCGCGCGCATGTACGCACTGGATGCAAGCAGTCGCCTGATTGATTCACCGGGTATGCAATCGTTTGGATTAAATCACGTTCAGGCCGATCAGCTCGATCAACTGTTCGTCGAGTTTCGCCCTTATATCGGGCGATGCAAATTCAATAATTGTCGCCACGTACACGAACCTGGTTGCGCCGTCATCGCGGCCAGTGCACGCGAAGAAATCAGCCCGACTCGGCTGGCGGCCTACCAGGCAATTTTAGCCAGTCTGTCCAGCTCGCAACGATAGTCTATAGTCAGACCATATCCCTGCGGGAGCACGAACATGACCCGACGCCTATTCATGGCAATGCTGTTGGTGTTGAGCGCGCCGGTCTACGCCGATGCCAGCCTCGTCAAAACACCTTACCAGCCCGCCAAAGTCGTATTTGATTTTTATCTGGACGATCCGCAGAAAATCAACAGTGCGCTGTACTGGATACGTTCACTGGTAAACCCACTGATGGATGAACCCTACAATTACAGCCCCGACCAGCTGGATATTGTGGTCGTGATCCACGGCACTGAAATTGTCACCATCGCAAAAAAGAATGAAAAGAAATACCAGGATGCCGTCGATAGAATGCGCTATTACGCTGATCTGGGCGTGCATTTCAAGGTCTGCGGCTATGCAGCTGAGGAGTATGGCTACAGCGCCAGGGATTTGCAGGACTTTATCGAGATTGTGCCCAATGCCATCACCGAACTGGCGTATTGGCAAATGCAGGGGTATGCGCTGATTACACCCAACATTCAGGAGAAACGTTTCTCCATCGAGCAAATACGCTGACTCATTCGCCCGTTGTGCCAGGGAAATGAAGATTTATTCAGGCCAGTGCTTGATATAGCGCTTCAGCAGGTTGTTTTCGAAATCAGCCGCATTCAGACAGGCGCGCGCCACATCGTGAAACGAGATCACACCCAGCAAAGTGTCACCATCCATCACCGGCAAGTGGCTGATGCGGTTTTCCGTCATCACCCCACGCACGTAATCTACAGTATCGTCAGGACTGCCGATAATCGGCTCGGTCATCATCATATCGCTGACCTTGACGGCAATCAGAGCACATCCCCGCTCGTTCAATCCACGCAACACATCACGCTCGGTAATCAACCCGACCATGGTGCCGTCCTGACGCACGACCAGCGAGCCGACATCCTGCTGAACCATCAGATTCACCGCCTCCGACACCAATTGATCCGGTTCGATACTGAAAATATCGCCACCTTTGATGGTCAAAATCTCACGAATAATCATGGCCTGGGTTCCTTAGTGTCATCTGCGGCAAGGTGTTAAAAAAGCCTGATTCAGCATACCAGATGCGCTACCGAGGGGAAAGCGCGCCTGGCCTCCTGGCTGCTTGGATCAATCTCTGAAATTCTGGTATTGCAGCGGAAAATCCTTGATTTCCTTACGCACCAGCGCAATCGCCTCTTGCAACAAATCACGCTTGGCGCCGGTCACGCGTACCGCCTCGCCCTGAATGCTGGCCTGCACCTTGAGCTTGCTGTCCTTGATGATACGCACAATTTTCTTGGCCAGTTCCGACTCAACACCGGTTTTAACTGTGGCGGTACGCTTGACCTTGTTGCCGGTCACTTTTTCGGATTTACCCATGTCCAGACACTTGATATCGATGCCGCGCTTGATGAGTTTGCCATTGAGAATTTCCTGCACCTGATCAAGCTTGAAGTCATCGTCGGCGTATACCGTCAACACATATTCAGCTTGTTCAACGCGGGCATCCGAACCTTTGAAATCAAAGCGCGTACTGACTTCCTTACTGGTTTGTTCAACTGCGTTTTTGACTTCCTGCTTGTCCACTTCGGACACAATATCGAACGATGGCATGGTCGCTCCAGCTTAAGAGTGGGTTAACCGAAATGGCAGACGTAATCGAGCATTTCGAGAGTTTCGATATCGAATTTGCTGTTGCCTGGCACGGCAAATTGCTGACCCGCTGTATAAGTTTTCCAGTCTGACTCACCCGCCAGCTTGACTTTGCAGGTGCCGCTGTTGATTTCCATAATTTCCGGCGCGCCGGTATTGAACACCAGCGTGCTGGGGAAAATCACGCCGACGCTCTTTTTGCTGCCATCAGGCAATACAACAGTATGCGAAACGCATTTGCCGTCAAAATACACATTGGCTTGCTTGATGACGCTGACTTGATCGAATTGAGACATGACGCTTCCTGTTATTTATTCTTCAGTTTGGCTGCGATACGCAGGCGCAAGGCGTTGAGTTTGATAAAACCGCCTGCATCGGCTTGATTATAGGCACCCGCGTCATCTTCAAATGTGGCAATGGTAGCGTCAAATAATGAATCGGTTTTCGAATCACGGCCGACCACAATCACATTGCCCTTGTATAATTTGACCCGCACCCAGCCGTTTACATGCGCTTGCGATGCATCAATCATGGTTTGCAGCATGGCGCGCTCAGGACTCCACCAGTAGCCGTTATAGATCAGGCTGGCATAACGCGGCATCAGTTCGTCTTTCAGATGCGCGACTTCACGATCCAGCGTAATCGATTCGATGGCACGGTGAGCACGCAACATGATGGTGCCGCCCGGGGTTTCGTAACAGCCACGCGACTTCATGCCGACGTAACGGTTTTCCACCAGATCCTGGCGACCAATGCCGTGCTTGCCACCCAGACGATTCAGCTCGGCCAATACGGTCGCGGCGCTCATGGCCTGCCCGTTGATGGCGACGATGTCGCCCTGCCTGAATTCCAGATCGATATATTCCGCCGCATCGGGTGCCTGCTCAGGTGAAACGCTCCAGCGCCACATATCAGCTTCGGGCTCGTCAGCCGGATTTTCCAGCGCGCGCCCTTCATAGGAAATATGCAGCAGATTAGCGTCCATGCTATATGGGCTGCCACCAGCTTTATGCTTCATTTCCACCGGAATGCCATGCGTTTCGGCGTAAGCCAGCAATTTTTCGCGCGACAGCAAATCCCATTCACGCCACGGCGCAATGATCTTGATATCCGGCTTGAGCGCATACGCACCCAGCTCGAAACGCACCTGGTCGTTGCCCTTGCCGGTGGCACCGTGCGAAATGGTATCGGCACCAGTCAGGTTGGCAATTTCAATCAGGCGCTTGGCAATCAGCGGCCGCGCGATGGAGGTGCCGAGCAGGTATTCGCCTTCATACACGGTGTTGGCACGAAACATCGGGAACACAAAATCGCGCACGAACTCTTCCCGCAGGTCGTCGATGAAAATTTCTTTGACGCCGAATTTTTTCGCCTTCTCCCGCGCCGGCTCAAGCTCTTCGCCCTGACCGATATCGGCGGTAAAGGTCACCACTTCACACTGGTAACTGTCTTGCAGCCACTTCAGGATTACCGAGGTATCCAGCCCGCCCGAATAGGCGAGTACGACTTTTTTCACGTCACTCATTTACTTTTCCCAACAATAAATATTCCATCAGGGCTTTTTGCGTATGCAGGCGGTTTTCCGCCTCATCCCACACCACACTTTGCGCGCCATCGATCACCTCGGCTGCGACTTCCTCGCCGCGATGTGCAGGCAAACAGTGCATGAATACAGCATCGCTGGCCGCAACCTGCATCATTTCAGCATCCACTTGCCAGTCATGAAAATCGCGCTTGCGTTCCTCATTTTCTGCTTCAAAGCCCATGCTGGTCCAAACGTCGGTGGTGACCAGATCAGCACCTTTGCAAGCTTCCATCGGATCAACGAAGCTCTCGTAATGGCTGGTATCGTACAAACCCGCGCGTTCAGGCTCAACCTCGTAGCCCGGCGGGGTCGAGACGTGCACGTTGAAATCCAGCACGACGGCGGCTTGTAGCCAGGTATTGCACATATTGTTGGAGTCGCCCACCCACGCCACGGTTTTGCCTTTGATGCAGCCGCGATGCTCGATGAAGGTGAAAATATCCGCCATGATCTGGCATGGATGATACTCATTGGTCAGGCCGTTGATGACCGGCACACGCGAATGACTGGCAAAACGCTCAATAATGTCCTGCTCGAAGGTGCGGATCATCACCATATCAACCATGCGCGAGATCACTTCTGCGGCGTCTTCGACCGGCTCGCCACGTCCCAATTGTGTATCCCGGGTATTCAAATAGATTGCCGAACCACCGAGCTGGTGCATACCGGCTTCAAATGACAAACGTGTACGCGTGGACTGTTTTTCAAAAATCATCGCCAGCGTACGGTCGCCAAGCGGATGGTAGGGCTGGTAGTTTTTGAAGCGCGCCTTGATGATTTTGGCACGCTCGAAAATATATTCGAATTCGTCCCGCGTCAGATCCTGAAATTGCAAAAAATGCTTGATTAGACTCATCCAGAAGCCCTGCCCAAAAATTCGCGGATGATCGGACTCAAACCAGCAATCAAGTGCTGCGCTTCGGCCTCTCTCATGACCAGCGGTGGCACTAGCCGGATCACGTTATCAGCGGTGACGTTAATCAACAAACGCTGTGCCAGCGCCAGCTTGACCAGTTCGCCGCAGGGCCGGTCAAGTTCAATGCCTATCATCATCCCGACACCGCGTATTTGCTTGATGCCTGCAACACCTGCCAGCGATTGTTTAAAGCCCTCGACGATCTGTCCGCCAATTTGTGTCGCATTGCCCAGCAGTTGATCTTCCTCCAGCACCTGTAGCGTGGCCAGACCGGCGGTACACGCCAGCGGATTGCCGCCGAACGTCGAACCATGGTTGCCCGGCTGGAAAACATCGGCTGCAGCACCACGCGCAACGCAGGCACCAACCGGCACGCCCGACCCGAGGCCTTTGGCCAGCGTCATCACATCCGGCACGACGTCGGTATGCTGGAATCCAAACCAGGTGCCGGTGCGGCCAATGCCAGACTGCACTTCGTCCAGCATCAGCAGCCAGCCTTTGTCATCGCAAATCTGGCGCAACGCGTGCAAATAATCGGCGTCCGGAATCTTGATACCGCCCTCACCCTGAATCGGCTCAACCAGGACTGCCACCACGTCATGATTATGTTCGGCAACCTGACGCACCGCCTCCACATCGTTATATGGCACCCGCGCAAAACCTGTCAGCAACGGTTCGAAACCGGCCTGCACCTTGCGGCTGCCGGTGGCGGTCAAGGTCGCCATGGTGCGACCATGAAAGGCTTTTTCCATCACGATAATCGTCGGCGTGGCAATGCCTTTGTGGTGACCATACAGACGTGCCAGCTTGATGGCTGCCTCATTGGCCTCGCAACCCGAATTACAGAAAAATACCTTGTCCATACCGGACAACGCGCATAGCCGTTCAGCCAGCTGTTCCTGACGCAACACGCCATAAATATTTGAGGTATGAATCAGGTTGTTGACTTGCTCGCAAATCGCTTGTGTCAGCTTTGGGTGCGCATGGCCAAGCCCGTTGACCGCGACGCCAGCCAGCGCATCCAGGTATTTGTTACCGGCTTCATCCCATAACCAGACGCCTTCGCCGCGGACAAAGGCTACGGGTTGGCGTGCATAGGTGTTCATCAAATAAGACATGGTGGTTGGCTTAATGAGTAAATAAATGCAGCATTAAAAACACACGGCGGCTTGCGCCGCCGTTTGGAGTGCCTTACGTCAAGATTACGCTGCGTAATTTTTCGACACGAAATCCCAGTTTACCAGATTCCAGAACACCTCTACATACTTGGGGCGGGCGTTGCGGTAGTCAATATAGTAGGCATGCTCCCACACATCACAAGTCATCAACGCGGTCTGGCCATTGGTCATTGGCGTGGCTGCATTGCTGGTGGAAACAATTTCCAGCGCGCCGTCCTTGCCTTTTACCAGCCAGCCCCAGCCGGAACCGAATGTGCCGACAGACGCCTTGCTAAATGCGTCCTTGAAAGCATCGAACGAACCCCATTTGGCATTGATGGCATCTGCCAGCGCACCCGTCGGTGCACCGCCGCCGTTCGGGCTCAGACAGTGCCAGTAAAACGTATGATTCCAAATCTGCGCTGCATTGTTGAAAACACCACCCGAAGACTTCATGATGATGTCTTCCAGGCTCATGGCTTCAAATTCAGTCCCCTTGATCAGGTTATTCAGGTTGGTCACGTAGGTTTGATGATGCTTGCCATAGTGATATTCAATCGTCTCTGCCGAAATATGAGGCTGCAAGGCGTCTTTGGCGTATGGCAATGCTGGTAATTCATGAATCATGTGTTTTCTCCTTGAGAATCAATAAAAATATTCAGTTGCCTGCAATCAGGCGTCGCTTACACGCACCAAATCATGACGACAGCGCTATATTTAACGGAATCCGACCCAGCGGGCAAGCACTAAATGCTCAGCAGCATTTTAACGATTCGGTGTTGAACAAATCCAATGCGGCGCAGTCTCTGAACGAATGCAATACAGATTTTATCTGAACCGTCAGGATTTTTAACGATCAATGCTTATGCTACGTTAACTGCCCAAGCATAGTCTGTTAAAATAGCCGCAGGCAATCAGAAACCAATAAAATGTCAGAACTGACGCAAAACGAACTTGTCATTCAGGGCCTCACCACTTCCGGGCGTACTTTTCGCCCCAGTGATTGGGCAGAACGCTTATCCGGCGTTTTTTCTACCTATGGCGAAGACCATCGCATGAGTTATTCCCCCCATGTGCGCCCAATGACGCTAAACGGGGTCAAGTGCGTGGTAGTCAACAAAGCGCTACAACAGGAACAGCCCGGCGCATTTTCGTTCCTGATGGGTTTTGCCCGCGAAAACGATCTGCAGATTCTCGATCCAGCCAATCAGGACGAACAAAAATAGCCAGCTTGCCTAACGGCTGGATCATCGTCT
>DZDB01000090.1 GCA_022736605.1 Sideroxydans lithotrophicus | reverse complement strand
AATTTTGTCGCACCGGCCGACGACACCGGCCGTCAGACCACGGCCACGCGCATCCCCCCGCCACCCAAGGGCTATCCTCCCCCGCCGCCGCCCGGCGTCGTACGTTAAGCAACCCGCCACAACGCGCCTGATCTGGCGCGTTGCGTTTGTAATCGGCCTGCGCACGCCGCCAGCTTATGCTGTAAATTTCGTTTTCCGAAAGCTCCGAAACCATGCCGATGAATCCGCCTGATCCAGTCCAGCCTCGCAGCTTGCGCCCCATTTCCCGCCTTATCCTTGGCTTGCTGGTATCAACAGCCGTCATTATTGCGCTGAATCATGACGCCCCGGCGCAGCCCGGGCGCGACGCTGGCAAGAACGACCCCAACCGCCCCACCCCGGTCACCGTCGCCAGTGTCAAACAGCAGGCCATGCCGGTATGGATAGACGCACTTGGTACGGTGGTGCCGCGCAATTACGTCAACGTCATGCCGCGCGTGGCCGGGCTGTTGCAAAGCATCAATTTCCGCGAGGGCCAGCCGGTCAAGGTCGGGCAATTGCTTGCCAGCATCGATCCGCGTCCGTTCCGTATCGCGCTGGAACAGGCACAGGCGCAGATGCAGCGCGATCAGGCGCAGCTCGACGGTGCCAGAATCGACCTGGCACGCTATGAAACCCTGTTAAAGCAGGACTCGATCTCGGCGCAACAGGTCACCGACCAGCGCGCCACGGTGGCACAGCTCAAGGGCACCATCGCCGCTGACAAGGCCGCCGTCGACAACGCGCAACTGCAATTGAGCTGGACCCGCATCCTCGCGCCGACGTCCGGCATCGCCGGGCTGCGCCAGGTTGACGCCGGCAACATGGTCGGCACCAGCGGCGCCATCGGCGGCGGCAACAGCGCGATCAGCGGTACCGTCGCCAGCTCGACACCGATCGTCACGCTGGCGCAGGTGCAGCCGGTGGCGGTTACCTTCACCGTGCCGCAAAACCAGCTCGCTTCGGTCATCGAACGCACCCGCAGCGGCGCCAGCCTGCCGGTGCAAGCGTGGGATCAGCGCCGCACCGCACAGCTCGGCACCGGCAAATTGATTGCCATCGACAACCAGATCAACAGCAGCACCGGCAGCGTCACGCTCAAATCCGAATTCGCCAATCCGAACCTGACGCTCTACCCCAACCAGTTCGTCAATGTACGGCTGCTGTTGAATACGCTGAACGACGCGCTCGTGGTGCCGACCACGGCGGTCGCCACCGGCGCGCCTGGCAGCTATGTCTACGTCGTCAACAATGGCAAAGTCAGCCTGCGCGTGGTTAAAACGGGGGTGACCAATGGCCGTTCCACCGTTGTCAGCAGCGGTCTGAAGCTGGGCGAGCAGGTGGTGACCGACGGCCTCGACCGCCTGCGCGACGGCGGCAAGATCAAGATTGTCACGCCGCTTAGTCCGGGCAGTCCGCCCGCAGGGCAACAGCCACATCACCGTCCTGCGCCGGGCAAGCCCGCATGAGCCAGCCTGACGCGCCCGAGCTGCCGCCAGCCGAATCAGCCGACAGCGGCGAATCCAGCCCGTCGCGCATTTTTATCCTGCGCCCCATCGCCACCACGCTGCTGATGCTGGCGGTGCTGCTGGGGGGCTTCATCGGCTATCGCCTGCTGCCGCAATCGGCGCTGCCCGAAGTGGATTTTCCGACCATCCAGGTGACCACGCTCTACCCCGGCGCCAGCCCGGATGTGATGACCTCGTCGATTACCGCGCCGCTGGAACGCCAGTTTGGCCAGATGCCGGGACTGGCGCAGATGTGGTCGACCAGCTCGGGCGGCGCGTCGGTCATCAGCCTGCGCTTTGACCTGACCCTGCCGCTGGATGTCGCCGAACAAGAAGTGCAGGCCGCGATCAACGCCGGTTCGAATTTTCTGCCGACCGATCTGCCGTCGCCACCGGTATATGCCAAGGTCAACCCGGCCGACGCGCCGGTTATCACGCTGGGGCTGACTTCCGCCACCCTGCCGCTGACCCAGCTGCAAGACCTGGCCGACACGCGCCTGGCGCAAAAACTGTCGCAGGTATCCGGCGTCGGACTGGTCACACTGAGCGGCGGCCAGCGCCCGGCGGTGCAGGTGCAGGTCAACGCGCGTCAACTGGCGGCGCAGGGCTTGAGCCTGGCCAACGTGCAAAGCGCCATCACGGCCGCCAACGTCAACACCCCCAAAGGCAGTTTCAATGGCGCGCTGCAATCGCTTGCCATCAACGCCAATGACCAGCTGCAATCGGCCGACCAATACAAGCAGCTCATCATCAGCTATAAAAATGGGACGCCGGTTCGGCTGGGCGACGTCGCCGACGTGCAGCAAGGGCCGGAAAACGCGCTGCTCGCGGCGTGGGTCAACCGCCAGCCCGGTATCGTCATCAATGTGCAGCGCCAGCCCGGCGCCAATGTCATTGCCGTGGTCGACAACATCCAGAAACTGCTGCCCGACCTGCAGGCTTCGTTGCCTGGCGCGGCCAGTCTCACCGTGCTGTCGGATCGCACCGTGACCATTCGTGCCGCGATCAGCGACGTCAAATTCGAACTGATGCTGTCGGTGGCGCTGGTGGTGATGGTGATTTTCCTGTTCCTGCGCAGCGCACGCGCCACCTTCATTCCGGCGATGGCGGTGCCGCTGTCGCTGATCGGCACCTTCGGCGTGATGTACCTGGCCGGTTTTTCCATCAACAATCTGACGCTGATGGCGCTCACCATCGCCACCGGCTTCGTGGTCGACGACGCCATCGTCATGATCGAGAACATCGCGCGCTACATCGAGCGCGGTGAAACGCCGATGCAGGCCGCGCTCAAGGGCGCCAAGCAGATCGGCTTCACCATTATTTCGCTGACGTTTTCACTCATCGCGG
Source organism: Sideroxydans lithotrophicus (assembly GCA_022736605.1). Lineage (GTDB taxonomy): Bacteria > Pseudomonadota > Gammaproteobacteria > Burkholderiales > Sulfuriferulaceae > Sulfuriferula. The sequence goes on along the minus strand of DZDB01000090.1, from coordinate 4,969 downwards.
TGCTCATCCCGCTGCTGTTCATGGGCGACGTGGTCGGTCGGCTGTTCCGCGAATTCGCCATTACGCTGGCGGTCGCCATCCTGATTTCTGCGGTGGTGTCGCTGACCTTCACGCCGATGCTGAGCGCGCGCCTGCTGCGCCACGAACCGGAACACAAACAGAATCGCCTGATGCGCTGGAGCCAGCACCAGTTCGAGCGCCTGATCGCCGCCTACGGACGCGGCCTGCGCTGGGTGCTGGCGCATTCCGGGCTGACGCTGCTGGTGGCGCTGGCAACGCTGGTGCTCACCGTGCTGCTCTACATCGTCATCCCCAAGGGCTTTTTTCCGGTCGAGGATACCGGCCTGATCCAGGGCATCAGTGTCGCGCCGCAAAGCGTGTCGTTCGACGCCATGGCCAGCAAGCAGCAGGCGCTGGCCGACGCGCTGCTGCAAGACCCGTCGGTCGCCAGCGTGTCGTCGTTCATCGGCGTCGATGGCACCAACACCACGCTCAACAGCGGCCGCCTGCTCATCAGCCTGAAACCGCTGGCGCAGCGCAGCGAACGGGTCGGGCCAGTTATCGCCGGGCTGCAGCAACGCGTCGCCGACGTCAGCGGCATTCAGCTCTACCTGCAGCCGGTGCAGGATCTGACCATCGACGACATCGTCAGCCGCAGCGCCTACCAGTTCAGCATCAGCGCCACCAATGCCGCCGATCTGGAAACCTGGAGCGACAAGCTGCTGGCCAAACTGCGCAGCGTGCCCGCGCTGCGTGATGTATCGACCAACCTGCAAAACGATGGCCTGCAAGCCTACGTCGATATCGACCGCGACGCGGCGTCACGCCTCGGCGTCACCACCGCCGCCATCGACAGCGCGCTGTACAGCGCGTTCGGCCAGCGCCTGATTTCGACCATCTTCACCCAGTCGGCGCAATACCGCGTGGTGCTCCAGGTGGCACCGCACGACCGGCAGGGCTTGAGTGGTTTCAACAGCATTTATCTGACCTCAACCAATGGCCAGACCGTGCCGCTGTCTGCGGTTGCACGCATCGAGCAACAACGCGGCACGCTCGAAATCGACCACCTCGGCCAGTTCCCGGCGGCAATGTTCTCGTTTGATCTGGCCGACGGCGTGTCGATTGGTGCGGCGGTGCAGGCGATTGAACAGGCGCAGAAAGACATCGCCCTGCCGGTCGCCATCCCACTGAAAATGCAGGGTGCAGCGGCGGCGTTCGAGTCAGCGCTGTCGAACCAGCTGTGGCTGCTGCTGGCGGCGATTGCCACCATGTACATCGTGCTCGGCGTGCTGTACGAGAGCTTTATCCACCCGGTCACCATTCTGTCCACGCTGCCGTCGGCCGGTATCGGCGCGTTGCTGGCGCTGATGGTGACCGGCAACAGCCTGACCGTGATCGCCATCATCGGCATCATTCTGCTGATCGGTATCGTGCAGAAAAACGCCATCATGATGGTCGATTTCGCGCTCGACATGCAGCGCAATCAGGGCATGGCCGCCAGCGACGCGATTCTGCAGGCGGCGCAACTCAGATTAAGACCGATTTTGATGACCACCTTCGCCGCGCTGTTCGGCGCAGTGCCGCTGATTATCGGCGGCGGCATGGGTGCAGAACTGCGCCAGCCATTGGGCATCACGCTGGTCGGCGGGCTGCTGTTGTCGCAGTTGCTGACGCTGTTCACCACGCCGGTGATCTACCTCGCGTTTGACGGCCTGGCGCAGCGCTGGCAGCGTCGGGACACCCGCACTGCCGAGAGCGTGGCGTGAACTTTTCCGCCCTGTTCATCCGCCGCCCGGTCGGCACCACGCTGCTGGCAGCGGCGATTGTGCTGGCCGGGGCGATTGCATTTGGCCTGCTGCCGGTGGCGCCGCTGCCGCAGGTGGATTTCCCCACCATCAGCGTGCAGGCCAGCCTGCCCGGCGCCAGCCCGGATGTGATGGCCGCCACCGTGGCCACGCCGCTGGAGCGCGCCTTGGGACGCATCGCCGGCATCAGCGAAATGACCTCGTCCAGCTCGCTCGGCTCGACCCGCGTCACCATCCAGTTTGACTTGTCCAAAGACATCAACAACGCCGCACGCGAGGTGCAGGCCGCGCTCAACGCGGCGCGGCCGCTGCTGCCCAGCGGCATGGCGGGCAATCCGACCTACCGCAAGGTGAACCCGGCCGACGCGCCGATCATGATCCTGTCGCTGACCTCGAAGACCCTGTCGCGCGGCCAGATGTACGACGCCGCCTCGACCATTCTGGCGCAGAAAATCTCCCAGCTGCCCGGCATCGGCCAGGTCACGGTGGGCGGCGCGGCGCTGCCTGCGGTGCGCGTCAAACTCGATATTGCCAAACTCAACAGCATGGGCTTGAGCCTCGATCAGGTGCGCCAGGCCATCGCCAGCGGCAACGTGAATGCCCCCAAGGGCGCGCTGCAGGACGACCAGAACCGCTGGCAGATTCTGGCCAACGACCAGCTCACCACGCCTGCTGAATACGGCAATCTGGTCATCGCCAATCCGGATGGCGTGCCGGTACGGCTCAACCAGGTCGCCGAGGTCAAGGAAGGTCTGCAAAACGCGCAGAACATGGGGCTGGCCAACGGCGTGCCATCGGTACAGCTGATTATTTCGCGCCAGCCGGGTGCCAACATCATCGAGGCGGTGGACGGCATCAAGGCCGCGCTGCCCGAGCTGGAGGCGGCGATTCCGCCCGCCATCAAGGTGCAGGTCATGTCCGACCGCACCATCACCATCCGTGCCTCGCTGCACGAAGCCGAGTTCACCCTGCTGCTGGGCGTGGCGCTGGTCGCGCTGGTGGTGTTCGTCTTCCTGCGCGACTGGCGCGCCACGCTGATTCCGGCGATAGCCGTGCCGGTATCGCTGATCGGCACCTTCGCCGCCATGTATCTGCTCGATTACAGCCTGGATAACCTGTCGCTGATGGCGCTGATTGTGGCCACCGGTTTCGTCGTTGACGACGCCGTGGTGGTGCTGGAAAACATCATGCGGCACGTCGAGAACGGCATCAAGCCGATGCAGGCGTCGTTGCGCGGCGCACGCGAAATGGGCTTTACCGTGCTGTCGATGAGTTTGTCGCTGATCGCGGTGTTCATTCCGGTGCTGCTGATGGGCGGCATCGTCGGGCGGCTGTTCCGCGAATTCGCCGTCACGCTGTCGATTGCCATCCTGATTTCGCTGGTGGTGTCGCTCACCCTTACGCCGATGCTGGCGTCACGCTGGCTCAAGCCACATGCCGAGAAAAAACCCAGCCGCATTGGCGCCTGGGCCGACCGCCGCTACGCCCGCCTGCTGCATGGCTATGACCGCAGCCTGAGCTGGGCGCTGCGCCACAACCGCATCATGATGCTGGTGTTTTTTGCCACCATTGGGCTGAACATTTATCTCTACGCGATTGTGCCGAAAGGCTTTTTCCCGCAGCAGGATACCGGCCTGATGATCGGCAACATCCAGGCCGACCAGTCGATTTCGTTTGACGCCATGGCGAAAAAACTCGAACGCGTGGTGAAAATCGTCAAAGCCAATCCGGCGGTCGCCAACGTCGTCGCCTTTACCGGCGGCGGCAGCAGCAACAGCGGTTTCCTGTTCGTCAGCCTGGTGCCGGATAACCAGCGCGTCGACGCCACCGCCGTCATCGCCCAGCTGCGCCGCAAGCTCGCCAATGTGGCCGGTGCGCAGGTGTTTCTGGCACCGGTGCAGGATATTCGTGCTGGGGGACGGCCATCGCCTGCGCTGTATCAATACACGCTGCAATCGAGTGATCTGAACGAGCTGCGCGAGTGGGAACCGAAAGTGCTGGCAGCCTTCAACCGCATTCCCGGCCTGAGCGACGTCAATACCGACCAGCAAAGCAAGGGACTGCAGGTCAATCTGGTGATTGACCGTGACGCTGCCGCGCGCCTGAACATCCCGATCAGCAGCATCGACCAGACGCTCAACAACGCCTTCGGCCAGCGCCTGGTCTCGACCATCTACGCCCCGCTCAACCAGTATCGCGTGGTGATGGAAGCCGCCGACGAATACCTGCAAGGCCCGCAGGCGCTCGATGCCATTTACCTGATCAGCCCGAGCGGCCAGCGCGTGCCGCTGTCGGCGCTGGCGCATTACGAACTCGGCAACACGCCGCTGGCGGTCAATCACCAGGGTCTGTTCGCCGCGTCCACGCTGTCGTTCAACCTCGATAAAAATGTCTCGCTCGGCCAGGCGCAGGGGCTGATTGATACCGCGATGGCGCAGATCGGCTTGCCAAGCACGGTGCAGGGCGGCTTTCAGGGCACTTCCAAACTGTTCCAGGACACGCTGAAAAACCAGCCGCTGTTTCTGCTGACCGCACTGCTGGTGATCTACATCGTGCTCGGCATGCTCTACGAGAGCACCATCCACCCGCTCACCATTCTGTCCACGCTACCGTCGGCGGGCATCGGCGCGGTGCTCGCGCTGGAGCTGTTCAAGACCGACTTTTCCATCATCGCGCTGATCGGCGTGTTCCTGCTCATCGGCATCGTCAAAAAGAACGCCATTCTGATGGTGGACTTTGCCCTGCAAGCCGAGCGCGACCACGCTGCCGAACCGCGCGCCGCGATTCACGAAGCCTGCCTGTTGCGCCTGCGGCCAATATTGATGACCACGCTGGCCGCGCTGTTCACCGCCCTGCCGCTGGCGTTCATCACCGGCAACGGCGCCGAACTGCGCCAGCCGCTCGGCATCACCATCGCCGGTGGCCTGATCATGAGCCAGCTCATCACGCTCTACACCACGCCGGTGATCTATCTTGAACTCGACAAACTGCGCCAATGGGGACGCCGCCGCTGGGCGCGTCGTCAGGCTGGCGTCGCGCCCATGCCCGGTTAACTCAATTGGATTGCCACCATGCCCATCGCCAGACCTTTACTCCTTAGCTGTCTCGTCGCTACCCTTGCGGGCTGCGCGGTCGGCCCCAATTACGTCAAGCCGGACACCGCC
>DZDB01000006.1:7389-30959 GCA_022736605.1 Sideroxydans lithotrophicus | reverse complement strand
TCTACCAGCCGGTTTGCAAGCTCGGAAGCTGTGACATAAAGCAGCCGGTCATTGAATTGATTGGCGGCGCTATTGGCCGGTGGGGCTGAAATAAAGTCTAAATCGCTGTCCCAGTTTTTATAGGTGGTGCCGTTTGCCGTGTAGTTATCCAGGAAGTTTTGCGCGGGCGGTATAGCGCCGGAACGATTTTGACCTGTCAATGCAACGCCAGGCGCGATGATGATAAACGCCACTTGATTCGATAAGACGTTCCCATTTTGATCATGCACGGTAAGCCAGTTTGAGGTCGATGCTAGGGTCGTGGTGTTAATTGGCAGGAAGCCGCCTGCTCTTTTCACCAGATTCTGTGATACGGCATACCAAACACGTTCACCCGTACCGTCACGTGGGTCTGTTTCAAATGCCGGGATGGCATTGCCGCAGCCATCTTCAACTAACGTCGGAAATTTCCCCAAGAGCTGGCTGTTGTTGAAATTGTTTGTAACGCAGTCGCCGTGCCCATCGTAATTTCCATCGGCACCACGGTCAGGGTAGGGCAGTCCTCCCGGCGTATCCTGATTCGCCAGCGCAAACCCGATCAACGCCGCCTTCGCCTCCGCCAGCGCCGCCACCGTCTTCTTATCCCGCTGATTCTGTATATCCGAACTCGACAGCATGCCGACGAACACCACTGCTGCAAGCACGCCCAGGGCGATCACCAGCAGGATCAGCACTGCGCCGTGCTGGTGTCTGGGCAAAGAGGGTGGGATGCGCATGTTCAGCGGGCGTCGTTGCGGCTGTCGTCCGGCACATCGTCACCGTCGGGCAGGTTGTTGCGCGGCGCTTTGCGGGTGACGGGCGCGGCGGGCTCGGGCGCGCTGGGGACGGGTGTGGCGCGCTGGTAGGGTTCGAGGATACGACCGGTTTCGGGGTTGAATTCCTGACCGGGTTTGAGTGCGGGCGTGGCGGGCAGTTTGAGTATTCCGGGTTTGCCGGGCGCAGCTTGGCGCGGCTGCGGTGCGCCGTTGATCCATTGCGTGATGCGGCCATCGCTGCGCTGCACGTAGCCGTTGTAGAGGGTATCCGGCGTGGGCGCGAGGCTGTCAGCGGAAGGCGGCGCGGGGTGCTTGCGTCCGGCCTCCAGCTGGGCGCGTTCGGCCGGGGTGTAGAACAGCCGTCCGGTGAGCTCATCGGCGTGCGCCAGCGGGCTGATGAACAGCATGAGGCACAGCACGCGTTTCATGGCGCGGTCACCGCTGGGCCTGAGTTGGGGGGTGCCAGGGTGTACCAGGCAAAGGTGCACTGGGTCTGCAATTGCGGGGCAGCGTCGGCAGGCATTTGCAGGCTGGCACGTTGCAGGGTGCAGTCACGCACACCGAAGATGCCGTGCGGCTGGGCGGCAAGGCGGGCGATGAGTTGCGCGAACTGGTTCTCCTGCAACAACTGCGCGCTGAAATTGACCCTGGCCTCGCGCAACAGCTGGTCGCCGGTGTCGAGTTTGCGTGCGCCGGCATACGGCTGCTGTGGCCCGATGCTGAATTTCATCTCGGCGATGTTCAAACTGCGCCGCGCCTGATCGAGTGTGTCGCGCCAGGCCAGGCGCTGGTCATCGGCGATGAAGCCGCGTTGCTGCAGGCGGTGATAGGCGTCGAGGTAGCGTTGTACCAGGTCTTTTTCGGTGCCGGACAGCGCGAGTTTGCGCTGCGCTTCATTCAGCGCCATTTGCAGCTGGGTGAGCTGCTGCTGCGCGGCCTGTCTCGCCTGCCAGGCGCTGCGCAGCAACACGCCGCTGAGCGCGCACGCCAGCAGCAGGGAGAGCAGCGCCAGCCGTGCGGATTTGAGGTTTTGCAGCGCGGTTTTCATGCGCTTGCCCGCAGCAGGAGTTTGAGCTTGAAGCGCGCGCTGGGCGGCTTGCCGTCATTACTGACTTCGTCCAGCGTGGTGCTGGGGTCGGTATTGATTGGCAGGCTGACGATGCTGACTGATGCCGCGGCGGGGTCGTTGCGCAGGTGTGCAACAAAGGCATTGATGCGGGCGATGGCAGCCTGATAGTCGCCGTTAAATGGTGTCACTTCGCCGTCGAAATACAGCGCCCGGATGGCGGCATCAGATGGCATGGCGGCGCTGGCCAGCTGCGTGTCGGTGGCATCGTGATCGAGCCAGTGCAGGCGCAATACAGCAATTTCGGGTTGCAGTCCCAGCGCGCGGCTGACGACGTTGAAATCGGTAATCGGCGTCGGCGCGGCGTACAGCGCGCGCGCGCTATCGACGGCGCGTTGCAGGTTTTGCGGCGAGGTGGGCGAGTTCGGCAGCGCCTGCTGCACCGCGCGGTACAAGCCGGTTTGTTGCTGGATGCGGGTTTGGGTGTTGAAGCGTTCGAGTTCGAAATTGTTTTGCTGGGCAAACAGCACGGCGCTGGCGACGCAGGCCGACACGACGATTCCGGCTGCAACACCATACAGATTGTGGCGCAGGCGTAGCTGATCGTAGCCCTGGGTGTAGGCGGCGGGTGCCAGGTTGACGGCGGCGCGCTGGCTTCCCAATACAGCCAGATGGGTGGCGTCGGGCGAGCTGCGCAGCAGGTCTGCGCTGACATGCAGCGCCCGCGCCAGGGTGCTGGCCGACACCGGCTGGCATAGCAGGTGGCGATTTTCAGCGCTGACCTGGTGGCACAGGTCGGCGTAGACCGTGTCCGGGTCGAGCAGGTAGACGTTGAGCGGTGTGTCACGCGACATCAAACGCTGGCTGTTGAGGTAGAGGTCGGTCTTGGCGATTTCGCCTGCGATATCCGGGGCGTGCCCATCCGCTACACCTTCAGGTACGGTGAGGCGCGAGAAGCGCAGTTCACCGTGCTGGAAATACGATAGCCGCAGGCCGACGCTCTGTTCCGACACCAGCAGCACATGCGGTGCATCCAGTTTTAGACGGTGTAGCAATGCATGGCTAATAACGGGCAAGACAGTCAGCTCGGCCAGCACCACGCCCTGATCGTGTAGCAGGTCTAGCCACGGGCTGACGCTGTCGTGCTTGCTCAGGATGATGAACAAGTAGCGGTCATCGCGCCGCTCGCTGGTGGCGCGACCTTGCGCCCAGGCGCCGCTGAACAGGGCGTTGCGGCTGACCTGGCGCAAGCGCCGGTCGAGCATTTCGCGACGCGCGCTGCTGTTGACGTGCGGCAGGGTTTCGAGCCGGTAATCCTCGTCGACACCGTCGACCATCACCGATACCGGTGCGCCGTTAAACTCACTGATTGCCGCCGCAAAGCCACGCTGACCGTCGGCATCGGCGTTGAACTGACCGATCAGGCGCAATTTTCCGCCGCGTTGGCTGGCCAGTGTCACGCCCCAGGTACAGACGTAGAGCAGCAGTCGGGTTCTGAGCATCATAGTTTGATGTTCCCGATCACGTCGTACATTGGCAACAGCACCGAGCCGACGATGACTGCCATCACCAGACCGAGAATGATGGTGAGTGCCGGTTCGAGAATCTTGAGTGATTTTTCGACCGATTCGGCCACTTCGCGGGTGTAGAAGTAACTGACGTTTTCCAGTGCGGTATCGAGCGCGCCAGTGGTTTCGCCAACGCGCAGCATGCGGATCACCAGTGGCGGGAATACGCTCAGGCTCTGGAAGCTCTCGGTCAGGCCTTCGCCGTTGCCGATGCGCGCCCCGGCACGGCGGATGGCGTCGGCGATGACGCGGTTGGCAGCGATGTCTTCACCGGCGCGCAGCGAATCGAGAATGGTGATGCCGGAACGGTACATCAGCGCGAAAAAGTTGGTGAAGCGCGCCAGTGCAATCTTTTGCAGGATCGGGCCGATAACGGGCAGGCGCAGCTTCAGGTCGTCGGCGATGAAACGCGCGCGCTCGCTGCTGCGCAACGCGGTAAAAACGCCGACAATGGAGACCACGGGCACAATCAGAAACAGCGGCCACCAGTTGCGCAGCGCTTCGGACAGCCACAGCAGCACGCGGGTCTGGATCGGCAGTTTGATGCCCATGTTGACGATCAGGCTGGCGATTTGCGGCACCAGAAACAGCAACAGCAGCAGGATGATGGTGCCGACCAGCGTGAGCACGATGGCGGGATAAATCATCAGGCGCTTGGCTTGCGCGGCGAGTTCATCCTGGCGCTTGAGGCTGGCACCGAGATTTTCGAACACCTCGCGCATCAGGCCGGTCTGTTCGCCCGCCTTGACCAGGTTGACGATGACTGCGTCGAACACCGCCGGGTGCGCGGCCAGCGCCTGCGACATCAGCTTGCCGCCTTCCATGTCTTCCAGCAGCGCGGTCAGAATATCGCGGAAGCGCGGGTTGTCCATGCTGTCGCGCAGGTCGCGCACGCCGTCAAGAATGGGGATGCCGGCGCGGCTGATCTGCTCCATCTGAAAGCAGAAGGTAATCAGGTCGCCGCGGCTGGCGGCACCGCGCGCAAAGCTGCCGACGCGGCTGTCCATCAGGCGCAATGTCACCAGATCCATGCCCATGCGGCGCAGGCGCAGTTCCAGGTCAACCTCGTTGGCCGCCGACAGGCTGCCCTTGCTGCTGCGGCCCTGCTGGTCGATGGCGCGGTAGCTGAAGTACGGCATGCGGCGTCAGCGCGTACGCAGGTTGTGCTGCGTCAAATCGACCACGCGCGCGACTTCGGCCAGGCTGGTGTAGCCCTCCAGCACGCGCGCGATGCCGTCATCGGCGAGGCTGCGATAGCCGCGTTCGAGTGCGGCGTTGAGGATGTCACGCTGGGTGGCGCGGCGCGCGACCAGTTCATCCAGATCACGGTCCATGCGCAGCAGTTCCATCAGCGCCATGCGCCCACGGTAGCCCTTGCCTGCGCACGCCGGACAGCCGACGGCGCGATAAACTGGCGGTTTGCCTGCCGCCTGCCAGCCCAGCAGGGTTTGCTCGTCGTCGGTTGGTGTATGGGCGGCGCGGCAGTGCGGGCACAGCACGCGTACCAGCCGCTGTGCCACCACGCCGATGATGTTGCCGGCCATGATGTCCGGCACGATGCCGATGTCGAGCAGGCGCGGAAACGCGCCGAGGGCGGAATTGGTGTGCAGCGTGGTGAATACCTGGTGGCCGGTCATGGCGGCGCGAAACGCCATTTCGGCAGTGTCGCGGTCGCGGATTTCGCCGACCAGAATGATGTCCGGGTCTTGGCGCATGATGGAGCGGATGCCGTTGGCAAAATCCAGTTTCAGCGTTTCGTTGACCGAGGTCTGGCGCATCAGCGTGACCGGGTATTCGACCGGGTCTTCCAGCGTCATGATGTTCACCGTCTCGTCGTTGAGATGGGTGAGCAGCGAATACAGCGTGGTGGTTTTGCCCGAGCCGGTCGGGCCAGTGATGATGAGGATGCCTTCCGGGCGTGCCATCATGCGTTGCAGGCTGGCGTGGGTTTCGGGCGGCAAATTCATCTGCGCCAGCGGAATGATGGATTTTTCACGGTCGAGCACGCGCAGCACGATGTTTTCACCGTGGATGGTGGGCTGGCTGGAGACACGGAAATCAATCGGCCGCCCGTGCAGGGTGAGCGACAGGCGGCCATCCTGCGGGGCGCGGTTTTCGGCGATGTTCATGCCGGAGATGACCTTGAGCCGCACCGCAATGCCCGGCCAGTAGCTCTTGTGCAGCGAGCGCACCTGTTCGAGCACACCATCGATGCGGTAACGGATGCGCAGGAACGCGTGTTCCGGTTCGAAGTGGATGTCCGACGCGCCGCGCTTGACCGCATCCACCAGCAGCGAGCCGACCAGCCGTACCACCGGCTGGGTGTACTCTTCAGTATCCATGGCGAAGCTCTGGTAATCGACTTCGCCGGTTTCAATTTCACGCAGAATGCCGTCGACGGAGAGTTCGAAGCCGTAAAAATTGTCGATCGCTTCGAGCAGTTGCGCCTCGCTCGCCAGCACCGTGTCGATCTCGGTGCCGACCCCGATCAGCGCGCGTAAATGATCCAGTGCCACGACGTTGAACATGTCGGTAATCGCCACCACCAGCACGTGGCGCTCGGCGTCAAATGCAATCGGCAGCAGGTGGTGGCGGTGGGCGAATTCTTCTGATACCAGCTTGAGGGCTTCCGCGTCGGCCACCACGTTGGCCAGATCCAGGCTGGTCTGGCCGATGGTGTTGGCGAGCTGGTCGCGCAGGATGGCTTCGCTGATGAAACCGAGTTTGACCAGCTGGCGCCCGAGCGGCAGGTTGGCGTGTTGCTGCTCTTTCAGCGCGATGCGCAGCTGGTCGAGGCTGATCAGCCCCTGCTGCACCAGCAGCTCGCCCAGGCGTAGGGTTTTACGCGCCTCGGCCATGCTTAATTCGCCGTTGCGCTGAGTTGCGCGATGCGCGCGTCGAGCCGCGCCGGGTCAAACTGCACGCGTCCGGCCTGCATCAGCGCGCGCGCTTTTTGATAATAGTTGAGTGCGGCTTTGGGCTGTCCGATCTGCTCCAGACTGACCGCGAGATTGTAGGCAAAATCAGCGTTGGCGGGGGTTCTCTGGAACGCCTCAAAGTAGGCCTGCTCGGCATCGGGCCAGCGGCCTTGTTCGGCGTACAGATTGCCCAGGGCGAAATACAGTTGCCCCGACGGCTGTGTGGCAATCAGCGCTTTCAGGCGCTGTTCCGACGCATCGGGTGCGGCGTCGCCGACCATGTTGAGCAGTGCCGCGTTGGCGGTGGCATTGCGCGGATCAAGCTCGAGCGCGCGCTGATAATGGCGTGCCGCGCGCGCCGGGTCGTTGCTGGCCAGCGCGATGGCGGCCAGGCCGAGTTGCACGTCCAGGCTGCTGTCGCCGTTGGGAACCTGCTGATACAGCTGCCGCGCGGTGCTGATCTGGCCCGCCTGAAATGCCTGATAGGCGCGCTCGATCTGCGGTGACGGCGCGCTGCGCGCAGGCTGCATGGAAAAATCGCTGGCTGCGGCGACGCTGGGCCGTGGGGCGCGCCGCGGTGCCGCTTCGGTCTGGCGCAGCACGCCTTCGCCCCAGTTCGGCGCAGTCTTCGGTGGGGTGGCGTGTACCGGGGCGCTAAAAACGGGCTGTGCGACGGCCTCGGTTTTGACTTCTGGTAGCAGCGTGGCGGCCGGCAGGGTATCTGGCTGCGGTGCGCTGACAGGCGGGTTGGATGGCGTTGGCGGGCGAATAGTGGGCGTCGTCTGCGCCAGATTCATGCTGGCAACCGGGCGCGTCTGCCAGTAGACAAAGCCGCCGTATATCAGCATGAATACCGCCGCCAGGGCAGCGATGACCGGCACCAGCGAACGCTGGCCGTTGAGCCAGGGCGCGTACCAGCTGGCGCGTGTTGCCGACGGTTTTGGGATGCCATCCCAGCGCTTGCCGGTGGGCGCATCGGCGGGGATCGGCTCGAGCGACAGCGTGTCGGCGAGCGCGGCGCCGGGGTGTGCCGACTTCGTGCTGGCCTGCTTCAGGGCTTTGAGCAGCAAACTCAACGTGGGTCTCCGGCAGCATCAAAGCCGTTTTTCCACTGTTCGGGCGCGCCGCTGGCGGTGGGCAGATAGCGTTTGTAAAATTTCAGCGCATCGCTGTCGAGCGAGGGGTTGGTAATCACCGTGGGGCGCAAGAAAATCACCAGTTCGGTTTTTTGTATATTGCGTTCCTGCTGGCCGAAGATCGCGCCGAAACCTTCCGCCCGGGATAAGCCTGGAATGCCATCGCGCGCGCGGTTGCTGTCATCCTGCATCAGGCCGCCGAGGATGACGGTCTGGCCGCTGCCGACTTGCAGCACCGATTCCATTTCGCGCACCTGGATCACCGGGATTTTGTTCTGAATCGTCAGGTTGGGGTTCGTCGTATTTTGCAGGCTGGGATTGGGATCGTTAACGTCGCCGATCTTGCGCGAAATGGTCGGGCGCACGTCCAGCGTGACGGTGCCGTTTTCCGAAATCTGCGGCGTCAGGCTCATCACCAGCCCGACCGGCACGGTTTTGGCCGTGGTGGTGAAGGTGGTCGGCTGGAGCGGTGTGCCGGTGGACGATAATGTGCCCTGTTGCGCCTGCACGCTGAAATACACCAGGTTGTCGACGACTTTGAGCAGCGCGGTCTGGTTGTTCAGTGCCATCAGCTTGGGGCTGGACAGCACGCGCAGGTTGCCGAACGATTCGAGCAGGTTGAGGGTGGTGGTGAAATTTTGGGCTTTGTAGCCAATATTGAACACCGGCAGCAGCGAATTGGCCAGATTGGTTGCCGCGTTATTTTGGGAATTGAAAAATACCCCGGTGCCGCCGCTTTGTACCAGACGCTGCCAGTCGATGCCTGCGCGGTACTGATCCTTCAGATTGACTTCGACGATGGTGGCTTCAATCAACACTTGACGCTGCGATGCCTGGCTGACGCTGTCCAGATAGCGTTGTACAGCCTGTTGCTGGCGTTCACTGCCCAATACGCTGACAGTGCCTGCCACCGGGTTGACGATGACTTCATTTTTGCTGTCAAGGTTAAGCCCAGATGGGGTGTTGCCAAACGCGGCCTGAAACAGCGTGGTTGATGCCGCCCCGGCGCGCGCTACCGCCTGTGCCTGTTCGAGACGGTCGGCGCGGGCGTTGCGCTCGGCTTCCTGACGTGCGGTTTTGTCTTCGGCGCGCTGGCTGGCGGCGCGGGTCGAGGTCAGAATCGCGCGTACGTTGTCGGTCAGTACATCCCAGAAATTGTTGTTGGATTTGCTGTCGACGGTGGTCGATGAACTGTTGCCGGTTTGCGTGCTGGCTGCGCTTGCGCCGTCCACTGCACCGCTGCCGGTGCTGGCGATCTGTGCCGCCACGCCGATGCTGGAAGTGGTGTTGCGCGACAGGTTGACGTAGTTGACCTTGTAGGTTTTCAGGTACGGCGTATCAGCCATGATGGACAGGGTGTTGCCCTCCATGCGATAGCGGATATTGGTTTGCCGGGCGACGCGCTCAAGGATGGCAGGCAGGGTTTCATTCACCGCGTTGAGCGTGACGTTGCCGGTAATGCCGGGGTTGATGTCGATGTTTTGCTTGGTGTCGCGCGCCAGCGAAAACAGCAGGTCTTTGACCGGCACATTGTCGACCACGATGGTGTAGGTCGGCTCGCGCTTTTCGGCGCGGGGCGGCGGCAGGTAGGGGGTGGTTTTGACCAGCGGCGGGATGTCGGCCTTGCTGGCGCTGGCGGCAGGCTGTTCGATATGGCCTTGCGAGGGCTGAATCACCGCTTGCGGTACGCAGCCCGTGAGCAGCAAGCCAGCGCCGAGCAGAAGCAGGCGCGCAGGATGGGGCTGCTGGCTCAAAACGGGTCTTGCTTGACCTTCCCGCACGGATGTCCCTCTCGTTCGAATAATTCAAGAAATGGTATCACGACTGTGTTCCAAGCTGTTGAATTTGACTGATTTCATTACGTATTCCAGCGACCGTGCGCAGGTAGGGCTGGCGCTGTTGCAAGGCGCGTGGTAATTGGCGCAAGACCTGACTGGCCACCTGTTTATCCGGGTAGCTGCCATACATAACGACCCAACTGGGGCGACCTTGAGCCTGGGTGCGAAACAGATGAACCTGATCACGCACCAGCGCGCTGCCCTCGGTGCGCAAAAACGCGGCGAGTTCTGCCGGATTTTTTAGCAGCGCGAGCTGGATCGTGTGCGTGGCGGCGGCCTGCTGCTTGAGCCAGGTCTGGCTTGCAGCAAGGGTTTGTGTCAATGGGTCGGTGGCTGTTGCCGCTGGCGCGGGCACGATGGTGACGGCTGGCACGTGGGCGATTAAAGGCGGGACAGGTGTGGACTGGGTTTTTGCCAGCAAATAAAATCCGCCCAGCACTGCCAGCATGATTGTCAGTGCGACGGCGAGCCAGCGCCAGGCAGGCGTGTGCTGCAGCGCGCCGTTAAACGCGCTGTCGCGCAATGCACTGCGGATATGGCGTGAGCGGATTTGGCGGGTATTGTCGGTAAATGCGGCCAGCAGGGCTTTGTCGGCCAGAATGTTGACGCGCCGGGTCAGGCCGCGCGAGGCGCGCGCAATCTGGCGCACCGCGCTGGCGTCGAACAGATCGGCGCCACGATAGCCCGCCGTGGTCAGGCGAAACGCCAGATAGGCGCGGATGTCGTCAGCCGACAGCGGCGTCAGGTTGATGGCGGTGGTGATGCGTTCACGCAGTTGCCGGATGCGCGTGTCGGCGAGTTTTTCATCCAGCTCGGGCTGGCCGAACAGGACAATTTGCAGCAGTTTTTCACGCTCGGTTTCGAGATTGGAGAGCAGGCGGATTTCTTCCAGCGTGGACAGCGTCATGCCCTGCGCTTCTTCGACAAACATCACCACGCGTTTGCCCGCGTCGTGGCGTGCCAGCAGATAATCATTGAGGCTGCGCAGGTGCTCGGCACGGCTGGCGTCGATCGGGTGCGGCAGTGCCAGTTCGGCGAGGATGGAAGGCAATACGTCGTCCGGCTTGACGTTGGGATTGGCCAGATAGACGGTTTCAACTTCGTCCGGCAGATGCTGCTCCAGCATCCAGCACAGCATGGTTTTGCCGCTGCCGACTTCGCCGGTGACCTTGATGATGCCTTCGCCCTGAGAAATCGCGTAGATAAGACCCTGCAGCACCGCGCCACGCTCGCCGCCGGAAAAGAAAAACCCCGTGTCCGGGGTGATGCGGAACGGGGCTTCGTTCAGGCCGAAGAATGCATGGTACATGTGCCGGGTCAGGCCTCGTTGGTGTACGTCTGCATGCGGCTGTAGAGCGTGGTGCGGTTGATGCCGAGGATTTTGGCCGCCGCCGACAGGTTGCCGTGGGTCAGGTTGAGCGCGGCTTCGACGTAACTTTTTTCCCACTGTTTCATGGTCTGGTCAAGGCTGAAATTGGCCAGCGTCTGCAAGTGGTGACGGGCGGTGTCGTACAACGCCTTGCCATCGTTGGGCAGTGGGATTTCGCTGGGAAAGGCGGTGTCGGTATCGAGTTCGGTTTCGAGCTGTTCCGGCGTGACTTTCTGCCCGGCGCATTTGGTGGTGAGGCGGATGACGATGTTGCGCAGTTCACGCACGTTGCCGGGAAAGTGGTAGTCCTCCCACATCTGGCGCGCGCGGGGATCGAGCTCGAATGGCTTGACGCGGGCTTCGCGGGCGTAGAATTCGCGGAAATGTTCGAGCAGGCGGATTTTGTCTTCGCCCAGTTCGCGCAGGGGCGGTACGGCAACACCGAATACCGACAGGCGATGATATAGATCGGCGCGGAAGCGGCCACCCTTGATTTCCTGGCGCAGGTCGCGGTTGGTGGCGGCAACCACGCGCGCATTGGAATGCCGCGACTGGGTTTCGCCGACGCGCTGGAATTCACCGTTTTCGAGCACGCGCAGCAGTTTGGCTTGCAGTTCCATCGGCAGTTCGCCGATTTCGTCGAGGAACAAGGTGCCGTCGCTGGCGTCTTCAAAATAGCCGGCGCGGTTGGTGGTGGCGCCGGTGAATGCGCCTTTGCAGTAACCAAACAGGGTCGGTTCGACCAGGGTGGGGGAAATCGCCGCGCAGTTAAGCGCAAGGTAAGGTTTACGCGCCCGGCTGGAGAGCTTGTGCAGGCTGGCGGCGACGAGTTCCTTGCCGCTGCCGGATTCGCCTTCGATCAGCACCGGGAATGGCGCGTTGGCGTATTGGGCGATTTGCTGGCGCAGGCGGTCGAGGTTGAAACTGCTGCCGACGATCAGGCTTTCTGCTGTGGGCGCTTCGACTTCAGCGCTGCGCTCGGCGTCCTGGATCAGCAGCGCATTGAACAGAAGCGACTTGATCTGCTCGGGTTCGCAGGGCTTGCCGACAAAATCAATGGCGCCCAGAGCGCGCGCATGGCGTGCATTGGTTTCGTCATTCTGCCCGGATAACACCAGAATCTTGATGCTGGGTGAGTGCCCCAGCAGATCGGAAATGAGTTGAAACCCTTCATCCGGCTTGTGTGGAAAAGGCGGCAGGCCAAGGTCAACCAGCGCCAGTTGCGGTGGCGCGTCCAGCTGGGTCAGCAGGCTTTTGACCTGATTGCGGGAGTCGGCAACAAAAACTTCAAAATCGCGTGATAAAACAAAATTCAGTGTGTCGGTGATCAGGGGATCGTCATCCACAATCAAGAGACTGGGTTTGCTGCTGTTGCCGGGTAAGCTCACGTTTATTCCTCTCTGCGCTTGTCGGTATTGTTTTGGTAATTGTGCCAGATTGATGCGGGCAGGTGTAGCTTTATGGCGTATGCGTTTTGAGCATCAGCAAGCTATGTATATGTTAGAATTATCAGGCTTTTTTACGTTTTCGGCAGTAGGTCGCAGGCGTGTTTTCCACCTTACATTGCATGGCGAATGGCATGAAAGATTTTATTGGTTTTCTGGTTGAACAAAGTCGGCTCGACACAATTGCAGTCAATCCGGCACTGGATGACGCACTCACCCATCTTGACCATGCCCTGGCCGGTTTGAGTGAGGCGGTGCAGGTTGAATACAAGGGGCCGTTTGTCGGCGTGGAAACGCTCAAGGCACATCAGCTGATGGTGCTGCGCCACGAATGGATAATGCACCAGCCGAGCTGGAGCATGAAAGTCTGTGTTGCGGCACCTGAAGCGCAAAGTCGCGCCGAGTGGCCGGTGCAGGGTGTGAGCCGTTTGCGCAAGGTGCGGGTCGTCAAAGCACTGCCCGAATTTTTTGCCGGATTCAGTGCAGCGGTCAAGGCGGCTGGCAAGGCGGACAGCCCGGCCGGACAGCGCATTGCCGCGCTTGCGCAACGGTTTAATCAATCCTGACATGGGTATTCGTCGCATCCCGCTGTTGAATCGGCTGTTTGCCTCGGATAGTGCGGCGCAACTGGCGGGTGCGCAAGATTCCCCGGCGGATTACACCGTGCAGGAAATCTGCGATTCGATCGAGCAGTTGGTCGAGCAGTTGGTGGCGGTGCGGCAGGAAGCCACGCTTGCGTTACGTAAAACAAGCACCGCATTGCTCGCCCAGGATGCAGCTTCGGCGCCGTATATTGCGCGCCTGGAGCAGCACTATCTGGCGCTGCCGCCGTATGTGTTGAGCGTGAGCGCGCGCCTGATCGCAGCAATCAGTACGTATCGTGAAGAGCTGGGTGAAACTTATCTGCACTGTGTCAGTGGTGCCATGCGCCAAGATGAGTCAGCGTTGTTGCCCTTGTTGACGCAGCGTGCGCTGTATCATCATGGCCTGCAAATGAAATGGCTATGGCTGCGCTATCAGGCAATGCCAGCGTATCTCTGGTCACGTATGCACAAGCTCTATGGCATTGCTGAAAAATATCAGTTTGTGCGTACGGCATTGCCGTTGTCGAACGCCGACCAGCCATACGTCAGTTGTGAGACGCTGTATCTGCGGCCACAAATGTTGCACAGCTTGCGCCCGGATACCCTGCTGCCGCGTGAAATCGAGCTGGCATCACGCTGGATTGCGCGCTGGGGACAAAGCGTGTTGCTGGAGGATGTCCTGCTTGCCGAAAAACATGCTTACGGCGTCAATTTGAAAGGCCGTCACCCACCGCAACCGATAGCGGCGCTGTCGGTGCCGGGGCGTTATCGCTACTGGGGCGCCGGTCTGATGCTGGCGGCGATGCATGCGCAACACGACGAATCGACAGGTGCGATGCAGCAAAAATACGAAGGCTGGCGTGGCGAGCTGTGGGATAAAGCGGTTAATTGCTGGTCGGGGCGTGCGCCGATGCGACGCCATCCGCGCAGGCTGCTGGAAAACAGGCATACCGAGCTGTTTTTGGGTTTCGATCAAATTCATCAGCAGGCTGAATCGCCTTTGCCGATGTTGCCGGGTTTGCAGCGTTGCCGCTTGCGCGATGAAAGCAGCGAGGGCTATTGCGTGTTACTGGACAGTGCACAAGGCTTGCAGCTGGAAATCAACGCGCTGGTCGGGCTGGCGGCTGGCCGGCAACTGCTGATCGGTATGGTATGTCGGCTGCGTCGCCATGAAAATGGCAGTATCGAAGTGGGTATCCGTCGGCTGGCCGCCCATGCCGTGCCGGTTCAACTTGAAGGCAACGCTGCGCCCAATCGGGTGGATGCGCTTTATATCGCACTGTCGGGTACGACCGCCACACCACGCCGCTGTGTGCTGGTACCGGCGCGCCATGCGGGTCTGGGTGGCGCGGTACGGCTGCTCAGCAAGGGACGTCGGCACCTGATACGGCTGCGTGCGCCGATACGGGTCACGCAGGATTACGTGCTGGCTGATTTTGATCGCATTGCGCCGGAAACGGCGACAGCATGACGCCTCCGTTACAGATCGTGCATGGCGCCGAGCCGGTCACCGCGTGCGTTATCTGGCTGCATGGACTGGGCGCGGACGGCACTGACTTCGCGCCGGTAGTGCAGGCGCTGGCCTTGCCCGGTGTGCGTTTTATTCTGCCGCATGCGCCGATGCGCCCGGTCAGTATCAATGGCGGTCATGTGATGCCTGCCTGGTATGACATCCGTAGCCGCGATTTGAGCCAGGCCGAAGATGCGGCAGGTCTGAATCAATCGCGCAGCCATGTTGCAGCGCTAATCGCAGCGCAAGTGGCGACAGGCATCGCGCCTGAACGCATTGTGCTGGCTGGTTTTTCGCAAGGCGGCGCTACGGTGCTGTATAGCGCGATCACGCTGGAGATGGTGTTGGCCGGGGTGATGGTGCTGTCTGCCTATATGCCGCTACCGGCCAGTCTGGATCTGGCAGCAGCCCGTCGCGTGCCGGTGTTCATGGCGCATGGCGAATTCGATGAAGTGATTGCGATTGGCCTGGCCGAAACAGCGCGTGATGCGCTGGTGCAAGCGGGCTGGCCGGTAAGCTGGTGCCGCTATCCGATGGCGCACAGCGTGTGTGACGCTGAAATTACCGCGATTCGTGACTGGCTGGTGATGCTTTTACAGCTTGAGCAGCCGCTGCAGGCCTGAACTAAAATGCAGTGGGTGTGAGCACCATATCGACACCGACGCGCATCCAGCCTTCGCCTTTTTCGATCACATCACGCAATCGAAGCACGCCTTTGTGGCTGCTCAGGTTGACTTCGAAGCTGCGTCCCGAAGCATATTGTGCCGCTTCAAGTATGATCTCGCCATGCTCGCCATTGACCTGCGAGATGAACAATGCGGGCACCGGCAATAATGCGCTGGTGGTATCGATGCCATCTACCGTGTAGCCATGCAGCGAGGTTGCGGCCTGCAATTTCAGCATCAACAAATGGGGTTCATGGGTCAGGATTTCGATACCGACCTGACTCAACCCGTTCGTCACGCGTGCAAGCCGACGGATCACACCCAGTTTCCAGGGCTGGTTCTTGAGCACGTGCAGCGCGACCATACCGCCGAGGCGTAGCCAGTCGTGCTCATCGCTGGGTACGCTGGCGCCAAAGCCGTGCTCGCTCTCGTTTTCCATCACCCAGCGTTCATGCGGCGCGGCTTTTTCGGTAGGCTGCGCCAGATTTTGACGGGCGCGTGAACGTGTGCTGTCGGTGACAAAACCATACAGTTGCATATCAATCATTTCGTCATATTTCATTTCGGAATTGATTTCGTGCAAGACATCCACGCCATTGCCACCCTGTTTTACCAGTGCACAGATTTCATTGAAACCATGCACGACGTCGACCGCTTTTTTAATGGCAGTACGCACGCTCTTGCGCTGTTCGCGCTGATTGAGCGGTCCCCATTGACGCTCGGCATAATCCAGCATCTCAAAACAGTCGGGGATGCGGCAATCTTCTCCCAGCCCGAGCAGTGCGGCAGTCTCTCCCGCCTGTAAAGCCAATCGGGATTGTTTGATTTTTTCGGCCAGTTCAGTGACGTTCAAAAAACGGCACGATTCTGAAAAATCCGGATTGCGGACGCGCCGAGCGCCCACGCCTTCTGTCAGGTTGACATAAAAAGTGTGGTCATTCGTGATGTGTTGCGTGTCATATCGGCTCAGATGTGCCCATTGATTGAGCCAGTTATCGGCCATTTCAATCTGTTTTGGGTAGAGTGCGCTGGCATCAAGTTGCGCCAGCAGCAGGGCGCGCGTGTATTGTCCGGCGCAGCAGGATGTGCTGGCTTCGTCCGGATAGAGGTTGAGCTCACCTTTTGAAAAACCTTCGAATTCAGCAACGCGATACAGATTGTGCAAGCGCAGCCAGAGTTTTTCTTCAGGTTTTTCATAACGAAAATAATGCCATTTGAAGACATCGCCGAAGGCGTGCAGGGCACGCAACATAACCAGGTTCATGGCAGGTTTGATGCGGCTGGCCGCAGGGTGTGCGACATAGGCCATGATGAAACCGTGATAGGCGCGCGCCTGTTCCCAATAAAACTTGTAGATACTGTGCCACAGGCGGCTTTCCATCACCCGTGACATGCGCGAATTGCGCAAATATTGCTGGCACAGCGCCTGCTGCAGCGGTCGCGCGGATAAATCAAGCTGCATCAGGATATCGAGGCGATCTTTAGTGTGCTGATCGGTCTGGGCGTTGAACTGTATCAGCGCATTCAGCATCTGCTCGTGCGCCGCGATGACGTTGCCGGCGGGCAAGTCATTGACCCAGCGCGAGAGCGTTTTAAGACTGCTCAACGGGTTGTCAGCGGTATTGTCGCGACGCAGTATAGACAGGATATTGAACATGGAGGCGCTCCAGCGCGTATCGTAAATATTTGCTTGGGTGTAGCAAGTTTCACGCCAATCTACAGACTGCGGGGATGTGACGATTTTGGTTGCCCGTCACTGCAGATTGTAAAAATCACGTTATCTATTCGACGGCTGTGTCGAATAGACAACGCATATTAAGCTTAAAGTCGACTGGCAAGCCAGTCATGCACCGAGGCCAATGCCTGCGGCAAATGTTCTGGTTGCGTACCGCCAGCCTGTGCCATATCGGCGCGCCCACCGCCTTTACCGCCGACTTGCTGGGCGACGAAGTTGACCAGGTCGCCAGCTTTGACCTTGTCGGCCAAATCGCTGCTGACGCCTGCAATCAGGCTGACGCGGCCGTCTTTGGTGCTGCCCAGCACAATTGCACTGGATTTGAGTTTGTCGCGCAACTTGTCCAGCGTTTCGCGCAGGTCTTTGGCATCGGCGCCGTTTAGCGTGGCGGCCAATACGTTTGCACTACCAATTTGTTGTGCCTGGCTAATCAGTTCTTCGCCTTGCGCGCTGGCCAGTTTGGATTTTATCTGCGCCAGCTCTTTTTCAACGCTACGTGCGTGCTCCAGCATTTGCGCGAGCTTGAGATTGAGCTCACCGGGTTGTGCCTTGAGCGCTGCTGCGGCCTGGTTGAGTTCGTCTTCGCGCGCCTGAATGACTTGCAAGGCGCGATTGCCGGTCACCGCCTCGACTCGCCGCACGCCTGCTGCCACACCCGTTTCGTGCAGTATTTTGAACACGCCAATATCGCCAGTGCGGGTAACATGGGTGCCGCCGCACAGCTCGCGGCTGCTGCCGATGTCGAGCACGCGCACCACCTCGCCGTATTTTTCACCAAACAGCATCATCGCGCCGGTTTTTTGCGCCTCTGCGATGGGCATGATGCGCGCCAGGGTCGCCTGATTGGCCAGAATTTCAGCATTGACCCGCGCTTCAACCTGGCGTATCTGCGCATCGCTCATCGGACTGGGCTGGACGAAATCGAAGCGGGTTTTGTCGGCGTCGACCAGCGAGCCTTTTTGCTGTACGTGCTCGCCTAGCACTTCGCGCAGTGCCTTGTGCATCAAATGTGTGGCGGAATGGTTCCGTACGGTGCGCTGACGCGCTCCGGCATCGACCTGCGCCACCACGGCGTCAGCACGTTTCAGCGTGCCGGTAGTGACGACGCCGTGGTGGCCAAATACCTGCGCCTGAAGCTTCAATGTGTCTTCCACTGTGAATACGGCGCGCGCGCTTTGCAGCGTACCGCAGTCGCCTGCCTGACCGCCAGACTCGGCATAGAATGGGGTGTGATCGAGCACGACCACGCCGAGTTCGCCTTCGTTGAGCACGTCGACTGCGACGCCGTCCTTGTACAAGGCGAGGATATTGCTGTCGAATGTCAGGGTGTCGTAACCGTGAAATACCGTTTCCGCGCCCGAATAATTCAAGCTGCCGCCGAGTTTGAATTTGCCTGCCGCACGCGCCTGCGCTTTTTGCTGCGCCATGGCGGCATCGAATGCGGCGGTATCGACGGTCACACCCATTTCACGGCAGATGTCGGCGGTCAGGTCGAGTGGAAAGCCGTAGGTGTCGTGTAGTTTGAATGCCAGTTCGCCATCGAGCAGGGTGTCGGCTGGCAGCGCTTTGAGCGCGGCTTCGAGTATGCCCATGCCGTGTTCGATGGTTTCAAAAAAGCGCGTTTCTTCTTGTTGCAAAATCGCCATCACACGCGACTGCGCTGCGGTCAGCTCCGGGTACGCTGCGCCCATCGCTGTCACCAGTGCGGGTACGATCTGATAGAAAAAAGCCTGCCGTTCGCCCAGTTTGTAACCGTGGCGGATGGCGCGGCGGATAATGCGGCGCAGCACGTAGCCACGTCCTTCGTTGCCCGGAATGACGCCGTCAGTGATCAGAAAAGCGCACGCGCGAATGTGGTCGGCGATGACTTTGAGCGAGTTGTTACCGAGGTCTTCCGTGTGTGTGGCTGCAGCTGCGGCATGGATCAGTGTCTGGAACAGGTCGATGTCATAGTTGCTGTGGACCTGCTGCATGACCGCTGAAATACGTTCCAGGCCCATGCCGGTATCCACCGAAGGTTTGGGCAGCGGGTGCAGGGTACCGCTGGTGTCGCGGTTGAACTGCATGAAGACGTTGTTCCAGATTTCTATGTAACGGTCACCATCTTCGTCCGGCGAACCGGGTGGCCCGCCTGCGATTTCGGCGCCGTGATCGTAGAAGATTTCGGTGCACGGCCCGCACGGCCCGGTGTCGCCCATGGTCCAGAAATTGTCGCTGGCGTAGCGCGCACCCTTGTTGTCGCCGATCCGTACGATACGGGTGGCAGGCACGCCGATTTCATTGGCCCAGATGTCGTACGCTTCGTCATCTTCGGCGTAAACCGTGACCCACAGCTTTTCGGCAGGCAGTTTGAGTTCTTCAGTGAGAAACGCCCAGGCAAACTGGATGGCGTTGCGCTTGAAATAATCGCCAAAGCTGAAGTTGCCGAGCATTTCGAAGAAAGTGTGGTGGCGTGCCGTGTAGCCGACGTTTTCCAGATCATTGTGTTTGCCGCCTGCACGCAGGCACCGCTGCGAACTGACTGCGCGCACGTAGGGGCGAGTTTCGCGTCCAAGAAATACATCCTTGAACTGCACCATGCCGGCGTTGGTAAACAGCAGGGTGGGGTCGTCGCCCGGGATCAGCGAACTGGACGCAACTGGCGTGTGGCCGTGGCGAGCGAAGTAATCGAGGAAGCGTTGACGAATTTCACTGCTTTTCATCTGGATAGCCGGGTATCAATGGAATCCGGCCATTTTATCCCGGATATCGCATAAGTTCACGTGCTGTTATTCGGCGTGTAAAAACAAAAAAGCCGCCCGAGGGCGGCTTGATTTCAAGCTTGGCGATTACGCGAGTCCTGGAGCGATGCCAGGGTTCTTGCCGATACCGACAATTTTCGGCTCGTTCAGCTTGCGCGGTTTGACCACTTTAATATCACGCAGATACTCGGCCACCACGTCCCAGATCGGTGTGCCAGCAACACCTTCACCCACCGGTGCCCAGCCTGCCACCTTGTATTTCTTGTTCGGATCGACGGGTTTACCCTTGAGCGTCATGCCGCTGATACGGTTGCCGATCTTGTTGTTGGGCGCGACCACGTACTGGATACCGCCCACCCGCACCATGTCACCGCCTTGCTGGTAATACGGGTCGGCGTTGAACAGGTTGTCACAGACGTCTTCCATGATGCCCTTGATGGTGGCGCCGGTCATTTCATTGAGCGTGCTCGACGGGTAGGTGATGGCGGTCTGATCCATCAGTTTTTCCATGGTGATGGCGTCGCCAGGCAACAGGCTCGTGCCCCAGCGGAAACCGGGCGAAAACGCTGCATCGGCGCCTTTGACTGCCATCAGCGCGTCGAGGATGAGCTGGTCGAAGGTGCCGTTGAAGTTGCCACGGCGGTACAGCAGATCATCCGTTACTGCGAGTTTTACATCGAGTTTGGCGATGAATGGCGCGCGTGCTTTCTGGATATACGCAGCCATTTTGGCGTCTGGCTCAATCAGGTTCGAGAACACTGGCAGCAGGCGGTATTTCCAGGCAGCAATCTTGCCGTTTTTCACGTCAAAATCCATGACACCCAGGAATTTGCCGTTGGAACCTGCGTTGGTTACCAGCGTGGTGCCCTTGGCATTTTTGACTTGTGATGGGTAAGGAATACCGTCGTGGGTGTGGCCGCCAAAAATCGCGTCGATGCCGGTTACGCGCGACGCCATTTTCAGGTCGACGTCCATGCCGTTATGCGACAGCACGACAACGACTTGCGCACCCTTGCCGCGCACCTCGTCAACAACTTTCTGCATGTCGTCATCGTTAATACCAAAGCTCCAGTCCGGCACCATGTAGCGTGGGTTGGCAATTGGGGTGTAAGGGAATGCCTGGCCGATAATCGCTACCTGCACGCCGTTCATGACCTTGATGACGTAAGGCTTGAATACCTGATCGCCAAAGTCGTTGGTCTTGACGTTTTGCGCCACAAAATCGATATGACCCTTGAAGTCCTTGTCTACGACTTCCTTGACGCGTTTTGCGCCATAGGTGAATTCCCAGTGACCCGTCATCACATCTACGCCGAGCAGCTTGCAGGCATCTACCATGTCCTGACCGTTGGTCCACAACGACGTGGCCGAGCCTTGCCAGGTGTCGCCGCCATCGAGCAGCAGGGAGCCAGGGCGCGAGGCGCGTATCTTGTCCACCAGTGTTTTCAGATGGGCAAAACCACCGACCTTGCCATAAGTACGCGCGGCTGCCTTGAAGTCCAGGTAAGTGAATGCATAGGCTTCACGCGTGCCTGGCCGAATGCCGTAATGTTTGAGGAACGCTTCGCCGACAAGGTGGGGGGGCTGTCCAACCGCTGCGCCTACACCGATATTCACATCGGGTTCGCGGAAATAAATCGGCAGCAACTGCGCATGGCAGTCGGTCATGTGCATCAATGAGACGTTGCCGAATTTGGGCAATTCATAAAAATTTGCCGGTGCCGTACCGGCTAGCGCTTGCTTGCTATCAATGGCCATGCCCGACGCGGCGGCGACAGCCAGTATTTGCAGAAATTCGCGACGATTCATCATGGTGGTGTGTCCTGAAAAAACGAAAGGTTATGCGTTGCTGCGGGTGATTCTAACCCGTCGTGGCATGAAGTAAATGGTATCTATCACCCAAGAATTCGTGATGTAATGTACTGATATTAAAACAAAAAAGCGAAGCTGGTGTTAACCGGGCTTCGCTTTTTATGGTGCCATTTCAAATTACTTGCGGAACACAGCAGCTTTCAGGGGCAGGCCATTACTGATGTAGGAATGGAAATACTCCAGATCATTGTATTCGACGCTACCAGGCGCAAACGGTGTTGCACGCACCATCTTGTTGCAGCCAAAATAACGTTCTTGCAAGGTAACCAGTTTGTCGCCGCCACGGAACACCGGCCAATGGGTAGACTGGCCTACGACCGGCGATAACACTTCCGAGCGCAGACGGCTACCGGCATTGTTTACGTGACAGGTTGCACAGGAGAAATTCAGTTGGCCGCGACGGCTGTAAAACTGTTTTTTGCCAGCCTCATAAGCTGCCGTAGCCGCTGGTCCATCAACCTTGATATTCATTGCCATGCCATCGGACAAGGTGCGCGCGTACGCCGTCAGCGTGCCGATGGTTTTCATGTCGTTGTATTTGAAGGCTTCCTCGCCGTTTTGCACGCGACAAGCATTGATCGCCATTTCAAACGTGACCACTTTACCGGCTTTATCATCGAAATACGGATAATTGCCGACCACGTTTTTGCCGCCATTTGGAAAGCAATCAGCGTACTTTTTGCCGTTTTTAAACGGGGTTTCCCACATTGCCTTACCTTGGTCCAGTACGGAACCAAACGGCGGGAAATCCATGATGCTGTCGTACTGCGCCTTGGCATCCGGGTCAAACGCCAGCGCGCCATAGACGTAACTGTCTTTTTTTACGTCCGGATATTTATCCTTGAAAAATTTCACCAGGCTATTGCGGTCTTGCTCAGGCGTTGCATTTACGCCGACAGCGCCCATTAATAAGCCTGCGCCAGCCAGCGCCAGCAAGATTTTTTTGCCGGTTGCAGGACGTTTGGCGGCCAGCAACTTGCTCAATGTCATCTTCATGCCATCCTCCGTTTGATGGTTGTGTTGACGGCACACGGAATCTTACCGAGTGCCACCTGAAAAAGTACTTAGCTGATAGTGGCTTCGGCCGTGTTGGATTCGCCTTTGTTGTCTTTCCAGCTCACCACCACTTTGTCACCGGCTTTAGCGCCCTTGACCTTGAAACCGAGGTAAGGGTTTTTGGAAATGCCGCCGCCCCATTGTGCTGCCAGCACGGGTTTGCCGTTCAGGGTTGCGGTGACTTCATTGATAAAGTGAGCCGGAATCAGCTGGCCGGTTTTCGCATCTTTGCGCAAGCCGGTTTCCATAGGGTGATTCATCAGTACTTTTACGTCAGCAACGTCACCGCTCACGGTTGCGCGCATTTTCATCGGTTCTGCCATTTTGATTCCTTTAATCTGGTATTGGATTGAGGTCTGCGAACGCTGGGTTAGGGGGAATTAACCGCCGCAACCGCCGATCGTGACTTTGACTTCTTTGGCAGCCGTGTAGGTTTTGCCACCCGCAGTTACCACTGCGCGCACCATTGCAGTCTGGCCCATTTTGATTCGGGTAGAGACGTAACCCTCAGCACCGTTTGACATGGTGAAGCTGGCAATCAGCGGTGTGGCATTTTTTTCGGCGAAAATTGCAATGCCGGTGGTGCCAGCGATGCTGCTGGTGACTTCGACTGGCACAACTGCGCCGTTTTCAGCAATATCGGGTGCCTTGATTGAGATGTTTTTGCTTTCGACAGGCGTTGCGGCACCCATACCCTTGAGCGCATCCGGTACGCTCTTGGCGTCAAACGCTGTGGCGTTCCAGGCGGCAAATGCCGAGCCGGATTTCAACAAGCCAGCGGTTGCCGCCATGGCGACAACGCTTGCCATGCCAGCGCTTTTAAGAACATTTCTACGTAATGCGTTCATGCACATCTCTCCTAAACAGTAAGCTAATTTGGTTTTACAGGCTGTAAATGTAGTCAGTGACCTTATCGATCTCTTGCTCGGTCAGCACCTTATGTTTGCCGAACGGGATCATGGAAGTCTGTGGATTGGCTACAGTTGCGTCCCAGATCTGAGCGCGTAATTTGGCTTTATCGGGAAACCGGGCTGCCATGGCAATCAGCGGCGGGCCAATAGTCCCGGCCGCAACTGCATCCGGTACGGTTGGCATCGCATGGCATGCGAGGCAATTGCCTTTGGATTTATCAAAGGCAATCTGCTTGCCGGTCATTTCTGGTTTTGCGGCGTCTGCTGCTGTTACGGTATTGGACATGACGAGCATGCCAACCACACTTACAGTCAGAAAAAGCGATGCACCTGCACGCATGTCATCCTCCTTGGTTATAAAA
>DZDB01000006.1:0-7289 GCA_022736605.1 Sideroxydans lithotrophicus | reverse complement strand
GCTGGGCATAGCCGCGTGCCAATATTTGATGCAGTCGATAGTCGTCGGGATAGAGTATGGCCGCAGCTTCAGCCAGCTTGATTGCCGGAGCGGGTTGGTGCGCTTGCAACAGCGCATCGGCATTGGCATACAGGAGCGGCCGATAACCAGGGAAACGCTCGCGCGCCGCCTGATACAGCAGAAGCGCTCCGGCATTGTCACCGCTTGCCAGTTTAACGCGCGCTGCGAGCGTGTCGATTAACGGGCTGGCGCTGTTCGATGTACGCAGTCTCTGCATTTCCTGCTCGGCGCGACTGTATTGTCGCGCGCGCAACAGTGCCGTGACCAGCCCGTAACGTGCTGCTACTGCATTGTTATAGCGGCCATCTTGCAATGCAGCATTCGTGGCTTTGACGGCTTGATCGGCGCTACCGTCCTGCGCCTTGAGCTTGGCGCGCAATAACTGGAAATCGAGACTGTCCGGTACCTGCTTGGTGGGCAGATTGGCAACGCGATTCTGGATATCTGCAATTCGTTGCGACGTCAGCGGGTGGGTGCGCAGATAGGCTGGCGCATTGTTTTCGTACAAGCGGCTGTTTTTTTGCAGGCGCTCAAAAAAGCTGCTCATGGCGTTCGGATCAAAGCCCGCGCCGCGCATGATCTGCATGCCGATACGGTCGGCTTCTCGTTCGTTGTCGCGTGAAAAATCCAGCTGCTTCTGAATCGTGCCTGCCTGCACTGTGGCTATTGCGGCGGTCGCCATCTGCGGGTTGGAACGCGCCGCCAGAATCGCCAGCGCCAGTGCCGCCAGCGAAGGCACGATACCCTGTTTTTGATCCTCCAGCATGCGTGCCAGGTGGTGCTGCGTAACATGGGCAATTTCGTGCCCCAGTACACCGGCCAGCTCGGATTCGCTCTGTGCCGCTTCGATCAGTCCGGTGTGCACGCCGATAAAACCACCCGGCAGCGCGAATGCATTCAAGGTGGAATCCTTGAGGACAAAAAACCGGAATGCGCGGCGGTTTTCGCTGCTCGATGCCACCAGGCGATAACCCAGATTGTTCAGATACTCGGTCAGCTCCGGATCGTCGTAATACTGTGGATCGGCGTGGATGTCGCGCATGATCTGGCTGCCCAGGCGTGCTTCTTCAGCCGGTGTAAACGTGGTTTGCGACACCTCGCCCAAATCCGGCAGTTCGCTGGCAGTCACCGTCTGTGCACCTAAGCACAGCGCCAGTAGCAAGGGTAAAAATTTCATGGATGCTATGATAGCCGCATCTGATTTGGAGTTCCTGTATGAATGATTTCACTCACTTTGACGAGCGCGGTCGCGCCCATATGGTGGACGTCGCGGACAAGCCCGACACCCGTCGCATTGCTGTCGCAGCGGGACGTATCCTGATGCAAAAGGAAACCCTGCAAATGATTCTGGCAGGCAATGCCAAAAAAGGGGATGTGTTGGGTATTGCCCGCATTGCCGCCATTCAGGCATCCAAGCGTACTGCCGAACTGATCCCGCTGTGCCATCCGCTCGCGCTGACCCGGGTGGCGGTCGAGTTTTCAGCGGATGAAGCCGAATTTGCCATCGTCTGCCGTGTTACGGCTGAAACCGTTGGCAAAACCGGCGTTGAAATGGAAGCCCTCACCGCAGTCAATGTCGGTTTGCTCACCATTTACGATACGTGTAAAGCCGTTGATCGCGGCATGCGCATGGACAATATCCGGCTGGTTGAAAAGCAGGGTGGAAAATCTGGTCACTGGCGTGCAGTTTAATACCCGCCCGGTTCCTGCTGTGCGACCACGGCACTCACATCCAGATTGACGTATTTGCCGGGGTCATAGGGCAGCGTCGTGTTGTAGTCCTGGCCGTGGTACTGGTAATCAACGCGATAGCCGCTGACGACTTGATGGTAATTGTCGACTTCGCGGCAGCGCTGCACCTGGCGTGGGCCGTAATCACCGCCACCATTGCCGTTGTTGCTGATGTTGTTACCCACAAGCGCGCCGGTTACAGCGCCCACTGCGGCGGCCGCGGTGCGGCCATTGCCCTGGCCGACGGTGTTGCCGAGCAAGCCGCCTACCAGACCGCCGAGGATAGCGCCGCCGTAGGAACGCTGTTGCGGTTGATAAGTGTCATTGATGGTTTCGTTCCAGCACTGGCGTTGTGGTTCGTTGATCTGCTGATAAATTGGCGTGCTCGAAACCACGCGGGCGCGGTCAACAAAACTCGGACTGCTATCGGCCAGCGCGACGCCGCTGCTGAGTAGCAGGCTGGCAATGATAAGGGTGCGGGTAAGCATGTCGTGCTCCTTAATAATCAAGTTGCAAATTTATTGACGGCCACGGTTGCCGTCACTATTGCGTTCCTGGCGGCGTTCGTAGCCGTAACCAAAGCCTTCCTGGCGCTGATCGCGGCGTGCTTCGCCACCTTGTTGTCTGCGGTTGTCGCTGCCATTGTCACGGCGCTCGGCGCGTTGCCGGTTGTCGCGACCGTCATCGCGGCTGGCCAGCAGCAGCGGCGCGTTGAACGCGCCTATGGCGGATTGAGCCCAAACCGGCGCAGCCGAAGCGGGCGTCATGCTGCCGAAGCACAGCGCGATGATGCCAAATTGAATCAGGGTGCGAAATTTCATCGAGTTCTCCTCAAACCATGGGGGTTTTCATGACCCACGCTTGCATCATGGACGATATTCCTTGCGAAAGCGTTTCCAGTTGCGACGAAACTGTAACAGTGTGTAACCGGCTGGTGGAAGCGCAGTTAAGGGTTGTATATTGCTGAACATGGATACCAAACAAGCACACATTTTAGTCGTGGATGACGATGCTGGGCTGCGTACGCTGCTGGAACAGTATCTCGGCACGCAGGGCTACGGGGTCACCACCGCCGCAGATGGCAAGGACATGGACGCGGCATTGGCAGCGATCAACCCGGATCTGGTGATACTGGACTTGATGATGCCGGGCGAGGATGGACTGTCGATTGCGCGTCGTTTGCGTGCCAGCACGGCGTTGCCGATCATCATGTTGTCTGCACGCGGCGAGGACATCGACCGCATCGTCGGGCTGGAAGTCGGCGCTGACGATTATCTGCCCAAGCCGTTCAATCCGCGCGAGCTGCTGGCGCGCATCCGTGCGGTGCTGCGGCGCGGCCAGGGCGTGGCAGAGACAGTCAATACGGCGCAGCGTGTCAATGATTTTGGTCCGTTCCGGCTGGATATAGAGGCGCAGCGTTTGCTCTGCGATGGCGAAGAAGTGCCGCTTACCACGGCAGAATTCGCCATTCTGCGTATTTTTGTCGAACATCCCAACCGGGTGCTGACGCGTGACGGCCTGATGGACATGATCAAGGGCTACGAACGCGATCCATTTGACCGCAGCATAGACGTACGCGTTACACGTTTGCGCCGAAAAATCGAGCCGGATCCGGCCAATCCGGTGTATATCCGCACGGTGTGGGGGCAAGGCTATTTATTTGCGCCGAAAGGCGCGGCGGCATGAGATTATGGCCGGCGTCGCTGTTCGGACGCACGGCGGCGGTGCTGGGGCTGGCTTTTCTCGCATTCCAGATCGCTGCGTTGGCGCTGGTGGCGTTCACCATACTCAAGCCGATGGCGCTACGTTCTGCCGACGACCTTGCCGCGCTGATGGTACTGTCGGCGCAAACCTGGGCCGAGCTGCCGCCGGAAACCCGACCCGCGTTTGAGCGCGAACTGGCACAGCACCATCATCTGTTGATCCAGAATGCCGACACGCCGCTGGCAACCCGCGCCGATAATTTTCTCAACAGCCATTACATCGAAGCAGCGCTCACTCGCCGTACCGGCCAGGACATCGTGCTCAAGGCCGGCGCGCCAGGCTGGGCCTGGGCCGAAATGCGCATGGGCGGCCATGATATCCGTATCGGTTTCGAACGCGACCGCTATGGCGTGCAATCGCCGCTGGCGGCGGTAGGGCTGGTCAGCCTGGGTGCATTGCTGACCTGGATCACTGCCTTGATCGTGGTGCGCCGTATCAGTCGCACGCTGGCGCGGCTGGCGAGTGCGGCGGGCGAGGTCGGGCAGGGACAAATGCCACAGCCATTGCCTGAATCGGGCGCGACCGAGCTGGCGCGGCTGAGTCGGGCGTTCAACCGCATGGCAAATGAGGTGCAGGCGCTGCTGGCGAACCGCACCACTCTGCTGGCGGGTATTTCGCATGACCTGCGTACGCCAATTGCCCGCATGCGGCTGGCGCTGGCGATGTTGCCGCAAGAAGCTGACCCGCAGCTGATGCGTCAGATTGAACACGACCTGGAGGAGATGAACCGGCTGATTGGCGGCTTTCTGGAATTATCGCGCGGTCTGCAGGCCGAGCCACCCAGCCGGGTCGATTTTAATGCTCTGCTAACCGCGCTGGCTGACGACGCTGGCCGCAGCGGTGGGCAAATCGAATGGCGACCGGGCGCGGTGTGCGTGGCCGAGGTGGGCGCACAATCGTTACAGCGGGTGCTGTCGAATTTGATTGAAAATGCCTTGCGCTACGGCGAAAACAGGCCGGTGACGCTGGCTTGCCGCTGCAGCGAGCGCTTGATCGAAATTGATATACTGGATCGCGGCTCGGGGATTCCGTCTGACCAGCTTGAAGCGGTGTTCCAGCCGTTTTACCGGCTGGAAAGTTCGCGCAGCAAGGCCACCGGTGGCAGCGGGCTGGGACTGGCGATTGCCCAGCAGCTGGCGCAGGCGAATCATTGGCAACTCAGCCTGTTGCCGCGTGATGGCGGCGGGCTGATTGCACGGCTGGAGATCACGGTCAATCGATAAAAAAAGCCCCTCCACAAGTGAAGGGGCTGAAGTCTGCACACGATGCGCTATGTGCAGAGAGGGTTCGCAGTGCTACCAGGCACGTTGCTTGAGTATCTTGATTTCCAGAAACAGCAGACTCACGCATACCATCAATTTACGGTTGGTCTTGGCCTTGAAAAAATTGAACAAGGCGTGCGTGGCGCTGAATTCGATGCTCATTTTTTGGGACAGTTGCATGGTCATGGTGATTTCCTCTTGTCATGACTAGTGCAAACGCTGTGCCTGACGTTTGAAAATCCAGAATGTCCTGTTCATGCGCTTTGTGTGCATTGTGAAGGGTGCAGGACCGGGTGATTCTGTGGAACTGACGACACGATTGACGCATTCTCGACAACGGCGTGCACGACCTGCAGCGCAATTTGCCGTCAAACACAGTAAAATTCGGCTTTTGTTTATCTCGCCTCATCATCCATGCTGACTTTTCAGGACATTATTCTTACTCTGCAGCAATACTGGGCACGGCAGGGTTGCGCGCTGTTGCAGCCGATTGATATGGAAGTCGGTGCCGGCACCAGTCATACCGCGACGTTTTTGCGTGCACTCGGCCCGGAGCCGTGGAAAGCCGCTTACGTGCAGCCGTCGCGTCGCCCCAAGGATGGGCGCTATGGCGACAACCCCAATCGTTTGCAGCACTATTACCAGTTTCAGGTTGTGCTCAAACCGGCACCGGAAAATATTCTCGACCTGTATCTCGGCTCGCTCGAAGCGCTGGGCTTCGACCTGAAACAGAACGACGTGCGTTTTGTCGAGGACGACTGGGAAAATCCGACGCTGGGTGCCTGGGGACTGGGCTGGGAAGTCTGGCTTAATGGCATGGAAGTGACCCAATTCACCTATTTTCAGCAGGTCGGCGGCATTGATTGCAAGCCCGCCACCGGCGAGATTACCTATGGCTTGGAGCGGCTTGCGATGTATTTGCAGGGCGTGGAAAGCGTCTATGACCTGACCTGGACCGAAGGTTTGAGTTACGGCGATGTCTACCACCAGAACGAAGTCGAGCAATCTACCTACAATTTTGAACACAGCGACGTGGCATTTTTGCTGACTGCATTTGCCAGCCACGAGCAAACCGCGCAGCAACTGATGCAGGCGCAACTCGCATTGCCCGCTTACGAGCAGGTGCTGAAAGCCGCGCACAGCTTTAATCTGCTCGACGCGCGCGGGGCGATTTCGGTGACTGAGCGCGCTGCGTATATGGGGCGGATCCGCAAGCTCGCTTGTGCTGTGGCGAAGAGTTACCTTGAAAGCCGCGCGCAACGCGGGTTTCCGCTGGCGCCGCGCGCCTGGGCCGATGAAGCGCTGGCACAGATTGAACAGAAAGCGACCGCCGCATGAACACGCAGAATTTACTCCTGGAACTATTCGTCGAAGAATTGCCGCCCAAGTCGCTCAACCAGTTGGGCGAGGCGTTTGCCAGCCTGCTGGCCGAGCACCTGAAAACGCAAGGGCTGGCGGCCGCCGACGCGGCGGTGACGGCGTTTGCCTCGCCGCGCCGTCTGGCGGTGCACGTTGCCGAGGTGCTGCCGCGCGCACCAGACAAGCCGGTTTCCAACAAGCTGATGCCGGTCTCTGTCGGGCTCGATGCAGCGGGCAATGCCACGCCTGCGCTGCTCAAGCGGTTGGCAGGGCTGGGGCTGGATGCCAGTGCGGTGGCGCAACTCAGGCGCGCGCCTGATGGCAAAAATGACGCGTTGTTTCATGACAGCATTGCGCCGGGTGCGGCATTAGCGGTGGGCGTGCAGCTGGCGCTGGATCATGCGCTGGCTAAGTTGCCGATTCCCAAGGTCATGCGTTATCAGTTGGCCGATGGCTGGACCAGTGTCAACTTTGTGCGCCCGGTACACGGGCTGGTGGCGCTGTACGGTGATGATGTTGTTGCTGTCAGCGCGTTGGGTTTGAACGCCGGACGTATCACGCAGGGGCACCGGTTTGAGGCCGGCGTCAATCCACTGCAGTTGCAATCGGCGGACAGCTACGCACAGCAGCTGCTGGAACAGGGTGCGGTGATTGCCAGTTTTAGCGAACGTCGCGCCGAGATCGCGCGCCAGCTTGCGGCGGTGGCCGCGCAGCAAGGTCTGCAAGCGATTGAAGCTGCTGCGCTGCTCGACGAGGTGACCGCATTGGTCGAACGCCCGAATGTGCTGCTCGGGCAGTTCGATGCCGCGTTTCTGGCGGTGCCGCAGGAATGCCTGATTCTGACCATGAAAGTGAACCAGAAGTATTTTCCGCTGCTGGATAAGGCAGGCCGACTGACTAACCAGTTTTTGATGGTGTCGAATATCAACCCGGCCGACGCCAGTGCGGTGATCGGCGGCAATGAGCGTGTAGTCCGACCGCGGCTGGCCGACGCGCAATTCTTCTTCGATCAGGATCGCAAAAAGCCGCTGGTGTCGCGTTTGCCCGAACTCGACAAAGTCGTGTACCACAACAAGCTCGGCTCGCAGGGCGCGCGGGTCAAGCGGGTGCAAG